>JAQTVL010000122.1 GCA_028706835.1 Phycisphaerae bacterium
CCGACAGCCGCCACAGACGCTGCCGGGCCAGCACCGGGTCCAGCTTGCCGGACGACTCGCAGAGGGCCTCCAGGGTCTTCTGGGCCGCAGTCGTGCCGGGGAACTCCCACATCCGCTGCAACTGCTCTGGTTCGGTCTTGCCGTCCAGTTCCGTTGTCGCCGTCTTCTCGAAGTCGCCAGCGAACTGGGACGAGGTCTTCTGCAACCGGGCCAACTGCCACGCAGCCCGCTCGCCGGCCCGCAGGGTCAGCGTCTTGGGCAGCGGAGAAACGGTGCTCAGGTAAAGCGGCAGGCCTCGCTTCATCAGGGTCAGGCTGCGGGACATCTCCTTGCTGTAGAGGTTGTCGCCGAGGAAGCCGGTGGTGCGGTCCAGCGTCTGGTTGGCCGCCCCGAGCACCTGCCCGCCGTCCAGCGCCGCCAGCGGCGAGATCGGGTACTCGTGTCGGCCGTAGGTTTCGATGATGGTCCGCAGGCAGCGGGCGGCAGCGTTCAGGTCGCCCTTACGCTCGTAGGCCTCGCTCAACGCGAACAGGGTCTCGATCTCCTCGGCCAGCGTCGAGCAGGTCCGGCTCATGCCCAGGCCGTTGTCCAGTTCGTCCTCGATCTTGCCGTTGCGGATGGCAGTGCGGGCCAGCCGCTGGTGGACGCGATAGAGTTGCTGGTTAATGGCCGCGCGGAAGTCGAGGTCCTCCGAGCCGATCGTCGTGAGACACTTCTTGAGCAGCGTGGCCGCTTCGGCGAACCGCGAGTCGGCCACCGCCAGTTCCGCACGGGCGAAATCAGCCGCCGGGTCGGACCGAGAAGCGATGGTCTTTTGAACGGCCTCGCGATCGTAGAGCACCCCGATGGAGCGAGCGCCCATGCGTAGCTCGAACGGCACGCCATAGCGGTTGAACGTCACGCGCGAGAACGGCGTGAACGGGCCATACGCGTTCTCCGGCACGTGGTCGGCGAGGATTTCCTTGTAGACCTGGATCTGGTGCTTGACGTTGTCGTCCTTCGCGGGCAGATCTTCGAGCTGCTTGAGCTCCGGGGGGATGGCGGTGCGGATCATCCAGTCGCAGTGGGCGAGCAGCGTGTCGGTGTAGAAGCGGCGCTGGAGGAACGTCTTTCGCGTGTTGAGGTCCACGCCGGCCAGGTGGAACACGTAGCAGCCCGGCCGCCAGTACATGCTCACGTCGCTCCACGTCGCGATATAGAGCTTGCCGTCGCTGGACAGGAAGGGCCGGCAGGCGTTCTCGAACCAGCGCATGTTGATGCCGAACCACGCCTGCGTGTAGTAGATGTAGTGTTTCATGACCGGCTGATCGTCGCGGAGGATCAGGTCGCCCGACTGCCAGACGGTGTCGCCGCTGTCCGGGTCGAGCAGTTGAACGGGGGGGCCGCCGTTGCCGCCGCCGAAGATGAAGCCGTTCCGCCCGTTGGTGACGAACAGCAACTCGCCGGTGGCGATCGGGCCCATGAAGTAGGTGAAGCCGTGGCCCATCTTCTGGCGGCTCCAGTTGATCCTGCCCGTGCGGCGGTCCATGCACAGCGCCAGCGGGCTATCCACCGGAAGAATGTACAGTTGTTCGTCGACGACGAGGGGCCGCTGGTTCAGCCAGAACATCGGCTCGTGAGGCCGGACGAACTCGGTGCCGCCGTGGATGGGCGAGAGCCCGCCGAAGACGCGGGTGGCGTCGTGGACGGCGTTGTGATAGGGGTAGCGAGAGAGCCACTTGACTCGGCCGGACTGCCCGTCGATGGCGGCCACCGCGCCGGCGTTGGTGGTGTAGTAGACCGTGCCCTCGTGGTAGAGCGGGGGGCTGGTGAAACTGCGGATGCGATTGCGACGCTGCTCGGCGAAGCCGCCGGCGAACTTGCCCGGGGCCAGGCGGCAGATCGGCGTTCGCCATTGGAGCCGGCCGCTGGTGCTGTCGAATGCGATCACGCCGTATTCGCTGTCGATGTGGGTCTCGCCTTCGATGTTGTCCAGAACGTAGCCCGCATAGATCGTGCGAGGCCCGCCCGCGGGGGCGGCCTCGAATCGCATGTTGGCCTCTTCCTCACTGGCGGCGACCATCGGGCCGTAGGCCCACCGCAATTGCCCGGTCACTTCATCGAGCGCGACCAGCGACGGCCCGGACTTGCTGATCGTCGTGAACACCAGGCCGTCCTGCACCAGCACGTCTTCCTGCGGATACATGCGCTCGGCCCAGTTCTGCCAGACGGCCCGCCCGCCGAGGTCGTTGGTCCAGCGGAGCTCGCCGTTGAGCAGCGAGCGGCAGTAAACGATGTTCTTGTGGCGGTAGATCACGGCGTTCTGGCTGACGACCGGCTGCGAGTAGACGAAGAAGTCGCGCCGCGAGCCGGGGAGCGTTTCCTCCCACACCAGCGGCTTGAGCCCGGCTGGATCGGTCGATGGCGGCATCAGCGTGTAGTCGTCGGCGGCGACGTTGGGGCTGCTGGTGAACTGCGAGAAGAACGGCGGCCTGGCGACTTTCGCGCCGCTGATGGCCTTCTGGAACTGGGCGAGTTGGTCGGCCGACAGCTCGCTCTTGCCCGGCGTCGCGGTCTTGGCCGACACCGCGGTTGTGCCGAGCATCTTCTGGCAGTATTGGATTCGCAGGGCCAGCTCCGGGGTGTGCAGGGCGGTGTCGGGGAAGAAATCGCGGACGGTGGTGAAGTACTCCAGTGCCGCCAGGTAATACCCCGCATCGACAGCCGCGTTGCCGAGTTCGATGATCGCCCGCCCGCCGAAACTGGTAGCGAGCATCGTGTCGACGATCTCGGACAGCCCGATCAGCGAATACTGCCGCCTCGCCTGGTCGTAGGCCTCCTTGGCGCGGGCGTCGTAGAGGGAGCGGTAGAACTGAAGTTCGTGCGGCGGGAAGCCGAGGACGCGGCGCTGGCAATACTGCGAGATCGGCACGAATACCCCGTGCTGCGAGACGCGATACATCTGGTTCGGATACTTCTCGATGACCATCTGATACATCTTGAGAGCGTCGCGGTACTGGCCCTTGGATTCCTGCTGGAGGGCCGCGTCGACCAGGGCGTTGGCCCGCGAGTCCTCGTCGATCATGTTGAGCGTGAAGAAGGTCGTCTCGCTGGACAACTTCATCTGGTCTTCGTTGCGGAGCCACTGGGCCGGGTCGTGGCGGCCCTTCTTGTCCTTGATGAGGAAGTCCGGAACGTAACTGGCGTAGGTATCCTTGAACGGATCCTTGACCGGTGCGGCCGCCGGCGCCGTGGCCGGCGTTTTGGGGTTCGGATCAGCCGCCCGTGCCGGCGCAGTCGCGACGAGCAGGGAAACCGCGAAAAGAATCAGTCCGCCGATGCTGCGCATGAAGGTCCTCCGCCGACCGGTCATGGGGAAACGGCCCAGAGTTTACATGCTGGTTAAACCCGGCGGGGCTGCGGAGTTTCGAGCGGAATGGCCTTCTCGAACAGGTTCGCGAACCGCCAGCGGGCGATGGTGTTGTGGTGCTCGCTGAAGGTGCCGGCGTTCTCGCAGACGACCAGCCCGCCGCCGTTTTCGACGAAGCGGGTAATGACGGCTGCGTCGTCCCTGCTGACGCACGCGTTGCCCGGCAGCACGAGCACGCGGCAGCGTTCCAGCGTCCCGTCGTGCAACGGCTGCCGCCAGAGCGGCATCCACGGCACGCCGGCGCAGAGCAGTTCCTGCTGGGCCAGTTCCATCACGGTGATCGCCAGGGTTGGCTGTCGCTCATGTGTCCCTCCGCTGGGGCGGCCCCGGCCTCGTAGATGCTACGGCAGAATGTGTACGGGAATGTACGTCTTGTCGAACGCCAGCATCACGAACGGGACGATCGCCCAGAAGATCGCGGCCGTCACTTCGCCGATGATCAGGCCGAGGAACACCGGCCTCGCCAACCGGTAGAACCGGGCCCCGCCGAAGCGGACGATGACCACCTGGAGCAGCCAGCCGAAGAAGATGCTGGCGAACGCCTCGTGCCCGGCGTAGGTGTCGACGAGCATCAGGCCGAACGGGTGGATAGGCCACTTCGGCACGGCCATGCACAGCCAGTAGAGCCCGGCGGCCAGCGCCGCCCCGCCACCGAAATAGGCGTAGCGGTTGTAGGACTGATTGGAGAGTTGAATGCTGCTCAGTTCCTTGATCGCCTTGTCGACCTCGCGAAGGTCGGTCTGCCGGGCGTTGTGCATCGGCTGGCCGTCCAGCGTCACGCTGTTGCGGTAGTTGGTGAACAGGTTGGCGCCGCCGGCGATCACCAGGCCGATCATCAGCACGCCGATCATCGACACGCCCGTCCGGGCCTGTTGTCGCGGGGAGGCGTCGTCGTCGAGGGCGATGGCGTGCGTGGCCATCGCCGTCACGCTCACCCGCGAGCCGAGCGTGAAAAGGATGTCGATGATCCCGGCGAAGAAGAGCGACGTCGCGCTCACCCACGCGATCGGGACGATCTGCATCATAGTGATCGGCCTGTCCCACAGGCGAATGAACGACATGCCGGTCTCCGCGACGATGCGGGAGATGAGCAGGCTGGCGATGAAGGCGAATCCGACCAGGACCAGGGCCCACCCTGGCTGCACGCCGGCCCAGAGCAGCCAGGCGAACATGCCGGCGATGCCGACGAAGAATATCCATCCGCTGCGGCGGTTGCGGTGCTGCTCCGGGCTGCTCGCCCGCGAGAACATCGCGCGGAACACCGCCGCCCAGTGCGCCCGGCCGATGTAGAGCACGCAGATTGCCAGCATGATGACCGCGCCGTAGCGCTGGTCGTCGGTCTTCTCGATGTAGCTGGTCCAGCCGAAGTGCGGCGCGAAGCCGCGGTAGATGCCGTAGACGATGAGGAAGAACCAGATCGAGAACGAAATCCGGGTCGGCATGAAGAACGCGACGCCCATGAACAGCAGGTACAGCCGGCCGAACCGGATGTAGCCGGGCATCGTGTTCCACGGCGGCTCGGCAAACAGGGCGGTGAAGTCCCAGCGGAGCGGGACCTTCGGGACCCGGTCGGGCAGGTAGATGTTGGCGCCGTACATCAGATAGACGAGGAACACCGCGATGGCAGCCACCCAGAACGATCGGGCCCGCATCAGCGGCGGCCGGCCGCCGCCCTCGGGCACCTCGATCAGCGCCTGCTGCACTGCGAGCAGCGGGAACGCCAGCCGTTCGTTGTTCCGCCACTGCGGGAAGGTGATCATCCCCAACCCGACCATCATCATCCAGCAGAACGCGAGGAACGTGCCCCATGCGAAAAGCGGGTTGGCGATGATGTCCCATGACAGGCGCGGGTGCCGCCAGAACTCGCTGGTGAACAGCGGCCCGCCCCAGGCCTGCCACGGGATCGAGTCGTGCGGCTGGAGGCCGTCGACGTAGCGCGTGCCCGCCTTGAGGTCATCCTTGCCCTGGAGTTTCTCGGGGAACAGACTCGGCGGCAGGTTCATCCTGCCGTACTCGTCGGAGAGCCCCTTGTCCTGTTGAAGCTCCCCGCTGGCGCGGGCCAGGCCGAAGATGAACGACCGCAGGAGCCCCTGGTTGGGCAACGTGCAGGCGACCAGCATGACACCGAGCGCGACGGCCAACTGCCGCCTGGACAGCCCGGCGGCCCCGACCCACCGCAGCAGCGGGTTGACCGCCAGCACCAGCACCAGCGTGAAGAAGACCACGATGGCTGGGATGTAGCTGTCGACGATGTTGGAGTTGCGGACGACGAAGTTGCTGTAGGGCGTGATCAGCCAGATGACGATTGCGCCCAGCACTCCGACCATCGCCCCGACGATCAGGCGGGGGGGGCTTTTCTCAAGCGGACCTTCGTTCATTAGCGGATTCCTCAGTGTTAGCGAGCCGAGAGTGTATCGCAGGGTGCGCCGGATATCCAGATGCTGATATTGCTTTGCATCGGGTGCGGTTCTATAATCGCGCGCGGTCTGGCGTTGCGCCGGCAGCGGCGATGGTGGGGTGTCACGCGGGTTCCATTTCGTGGAGCAGGGAACAGGCCATGTCAACTACCCGACCGACTGATTCGACTGTGGGCCCGTCGCAGGCGAAGGCGAAAGTGCTGGTGGTCGACGACCACGCGGTGGTGCGGCAGGGGCTGACGCAACTGATCAATCGCGAAAAAGACATGTGCGTCTGCGGCGACGCGGAAACCGCGGCTGAGGCGCTCAAGATGATGGCTGCGACGCACCCCGACGTGGCCATCGTGGACGTTTCGCTGAAGGAAGACAGCGGGCTGGACCTGGTCAAGGATGTGAAGATCCGCTTTCCGAAACTGCCGGTGCTCGTGCTGTCGATGCA
This sequence comes from Phycisphaerae bacterium, assembly GCA_028706835.1. GTDB lineage: Bacteria > Planctomycetota > Phycisphaerae > JAJVII01 > JAJVII01 > STB-87. The sequence goes on from JAQTVL010000122.1 coordinate 6,266, forward strand.
CGACGAGACGTTCTACGCCGAGCGGTTCCTCCGGGCGGGCGCCCGCGGCTACATCATGAAAGAGGTCGCCACGGAGAAAGTGATGACCGCGATCCGCCGGGTGCTGGCGGGCGAGGTTTACCTGTCCGAGCGGATGTCGTCGCGGATTCTGCACAAACTGGTGGACGGCCCGGCGCGGCAGGGCGGGTCCGCGCTGGACGCCCTGAGCGACCGCGAACTGGAAGTGTTCCGGCTGATCGGCACGGGCCTGGGCACGCGGGACATCGCCAAGCGGCTGCACGTGAGCGTCAAGACGGTGGAGGCCCACCGGGCGCACATCAAGGACAAGCTCAAGCTCGACACCGCGACCGAACTGCTCCAGCACGCGATCCAGTGGATGCAGGACAGCGAATCCGCGTGAGGGGCGCCGGGACGGCGCGCTCATTCCTAACCACCGCACTACCCGCCACCTATGCCTGAAAGCAGGCAGCCGTACTGGTTTTCCCTAGTCCGGTCAGGGCGATTCTACCCGTCAAATCGCGGATCAGCCCCGATTGCTGACCTGTCGCGCGTGGGCTACTGTACAGGCGGTTTGAGCGTCAGTTCAGGCGTCGGCGGGGAGGCTTGAGGTTGATCGTGCAGCGACGAACAAACGGTTCTGTGAAGTTCTCGATCAAGCCTGGCCGGCGGGCGGAGGCCGTCCAACTGGCGGGCGACTTCACCGGCTGGAAGCCGGTTACGATGCGGCGTTGCCGCGACAATCGGTTCGTCCTGGAGGTCGAACTCGTCGCCGGGTGCTACGACTACGGGTTTATCATCGACGGCCAATGGGAGCCGGACCCGGACAACGTCCGCCGAAGCATCAGCCCGTATCGGACGACGAACTCGGTCGCGCAGGTCCACTAGCGAATCTGATGGGCGGCCGGAGGGCTGCCCCTGGGGAATACGAACAGCCGGCCTGAGGGTTGGAGGAGGATCAAGGATGGTTGCTGTCAAGGGATCGGTGGCGGAGTTTTACTTCTATCGTCCACAGGCGCGACAGGTGTTTCTGGTCGGCGACTTCAACGGGTGGCGTCAGCAGGAACTGGCGATGTCGCAGGACCGGCAGGGCTGCTGGAAGGCCCAACTCCATCTGCCGCCGGGCGAGTACAAGTTCCGCTACCTGGCGGACGGTCGATGGTATACGGACTACGCCGCCTTCGGCGTGAAGGAAGGCGCCTTCGGCCTGGACAGCGTGCTGTGGGTTCCGCCGCCGCGGCCGGCCCAACGGTTGCCCGAGCCGGCTGGCGAGCACCGCCGCCGCCGCGCGCACAGGCCTGCAAGAACCGCGGGCGGGTCGCTGGGGAGCACAGCGGTTCCAGCCTGACGCGCCCGCTGTTTCTTTGTTTTGGTCTCTCTTCCTTTCATGACGGCGAGCCCCTGCGGGCTCGCCGTTTTTGTACCGCGACTGATTCTGTAGACGCCAACTCGGGGTGGTCGCTATGCTGTTGGCGGATTCCAAAGACAAAGCCCGGGCATGGCAATGCCTGGGCTTCAAGGCAGGAAGGACACAAGGACCCAATGCCCCCGCAATTCGTCTTCTCGATGAGTGACGTTTCCAAGTCGTACGGCGACAAGACCGTCCTGCGCGACATCAACCTCTCCTTCTTCTACGGCGCCAAGATCGGCGTCGTCGGCGAGAACGGGTCCGGCAAGAGCACGCTGCTGCGAATCATGGCCGGACTGGACAAGGACATCCTCGGCGAGGCCCACCTGGCCAAGGGTATGCGAGTCGGCTACGTCGCCCAGGAGCCGGTGCTGGCGCTGGACAAGACGGTGCGCGAGAACCTGCTGACGTCCATGAAGCCGATCCAGTCGCTGGTCGACCGGTTCAATGAAATCTCCGCGAAGATGGGCGAGTCGATCGAGCAGGACGAGATGGACAAACTGCTCGAAGAGATGGGCCGGCTCCAGGACCAGATCGACGCGGTCAACGGCTGGGAGATCGACCGGCTGATGGACGTGGCTGCGGACGCGCTCGTGCTTCCGCCGGACGACATGCAGGTGAAGATTCTGTCGGGTGGCGAGCGGCGGCGGGTGGCGCTGTGCAAGGCGCTGCTGGAAAAGCCCGACCTGCTGCTGCTCGACGAGCCGACCAACCACCTCGACGCCGAGACGATCGCCTGGCTGGAGAACGCTCTGCGGGAATACCCCGGCACGGTCATCATCGTCACCCACGACCGGTACTTCCTCGACCACATCACCAAGTGGATCCTCGAACTGGAGGCGGGCTATGGCCTGCCGTTCGAGGGCAACTATTCGAGCTGGCTGGCGCAGAAGGCGGAACTGCTCCGCGTCGCGGAGAAGAAGGAATCCGAGCGGCAGAAGACGCTGACTCGCGAGTTGGAGTGGATCAACACCTCCGCCCAGGGCCGGCAGAAGAAGGCCAGCGCCCGCGTGTCGGCCTACGAGCAACTCGCATCGGCGGCCAAGCAGGATGTCACCGGCGACGCGATCATCCAGATCGCCCCCGGCCCCCGGCTGGGCGAGGAGGTGTGCGACGCGAAGGGGCTGAGCAAGGGCTACGGCGACCTGACGCTGCTGAAGGACTGCGAGTTCCGCCTGCCGCGAGGGGCGATCGTCGGCGTGATCGGCCCGAACGGCACGGGCAAGACCACGCTGTTCCGCATGATCGTCGGCCAGGAGACGCCCGACGCGGGGATGCTGAAGGTCGGGCCGTCGGTGGTGCTCAGTTACGTGGATCAGAACCGCGACGCGCTGGACGACAGCAAGACGGTGTTCGAGGAGATCACTGGCGGCGAGGACCGGCTCCAGCTCGGCACGGCCTGGATGAACTCGCGGGCCTACGTGTCGCGGTTCAACTTCCGAGGCCCGTTGCAGCAGAAGAAGGTCGGCGAACTGTCCGGCGGCGAACGGAACCGCGTCCACCTGGCCAAACTGCTCCGCCGGGGCGGCAACCTGCTGCTGCTGGACGAACCGACCAACGATCTGGACGTGAACACGATGCGCGTGCTGGAGCAGGGGTTGATCGAATTCCCCGGCTGCGCGATGGTCATCAGCCACGACCGGTTCTTCCTGGACCGCATCTGCACGCACCTGCTGGTGTTCGAGGGCGAGGGCAAGCTTCGCTGGTTCGAGGGGAATTTCCAGGCGTACGAGGAAGCGGAACTGGCAGCGAACCCGGAGCACCTGGAGCACCGGCGGAGCAAGTATAAGAGATTGGCGCTGTAGGGCAGCACATCTTCCTCCCCTTGGGGGGAGGGTCAGGGAGAGGGGGCGTCTGCGAACCGAAGGCGAGTCGCGTTTGCTGTTTGTGGAGTGCGGTAGCGCAGCTACCGCTGTGTGTGGGCGTCATAGCGACCGAAGAAAGGCGCCAAACGGCAAGCCAGGAGTTGAGGTATCACTGGGATCGCCGACTTGCGCCGGGAACCAAAGCGGTAGCTGCGCTACCGCACTCCACAAAAGGACATTCAATCCATCGTTTTGCGGAACCGCCGGGGCGTCGCC
>JAQTVL010000123.1 GCA_028706835.1 Phycisphaerae bacterium
GGTTCATCGGCTCGGGCTTAGCCAGGTCGCCGCAGATTTGCCCGATCGCCCGCGCCTGGGCCGCGGTCAGTGCGAACGGGAACCGCCGCAGGATTCGCTCGCGGATTCGCTCATCGCACGGCATTGGCGTGGCCCTCAGCAGCGTCTGCCGCGATCGCCGCCGCACCGCCAGCGCCAACTGGAACATGAACGCCTCGTCCCACGCCAGGCGCCGCCGCGCCGCCGCGTAGCGTGCCTGCACCTCCGCCGGCGGCAGGTTCGCATCGAGTGCGACGCTCGGCCCGGCGACGGGCACTCTGGATTCTTCGCCGTTTGTGGAGTGCGGTAGCGAAGCTGCCGCTTTCGCGGACGCGCCCGGGCGTGCATCCAAAGCGGTAGCGGCGCTACCGCACTCCACAGGCGGCTGGGCCGCCGGAGAGCCCGGCGCGCTGACCGCTTGCTGCTGCGACATCGCCGGGAAGTGCATCCGCCCAACCGCCAGCCAGCGGTCGGGCAATTCGCGTCGCCGCAGGTATTGCGGCGGAAAGAAATCTTCCACCAGCCGGAGCATTCCCGACAGGTTCCGCTGCACCACCTGCTGAATCTGCCGGCTGCTGATGGCCGCGCTCGCCGGATACACCGGCTCCCATTGCCCCACCTTCAGCCGCTCGCCGGCCTCCGATTCCTGCCTGGTAATTTTCGGGTTGGTCAGCGTGGGCCCGTATCGCCCCGGCCTCAGCTTGCCGGACAGGATCACCTGGTCGTGCTCGCCGAATTCCTTCCGCAGCCAGCCGGCGTTGAACCACGTCACGTCGATGGCCGCGGTATTGTCCGCCAGCCGGCACGAGAAGACCGGCTTCCACCGATTCCCGTGCCACCGGCACCGCTCAAGCACGCCGGCCACGGTGACGACGCCGTCCTTCTGCTTGATCGCCTGGGCAACGGGCATTCTGCCGGGCAGGTGCGACAGGTCGCGCGGGAAGTAGAACAGCAATTCGCCGACGGTCCGAATGCCGAGTTCGGCGAAGACGGCTGCGCGGGCCGGTCCGACGCCCTTAAGGAACTGCACCGGGTCTGACAGTTTGAGCAGGGCCATGGTCGAAGGATACCGGAGTCCGTGCCGAGTGCCAAGTGGCGAGCGCCGAATGGCAAACGGTCGTGGGACGCCCCGGGGGCGGGCGTCCGGCAAATGGAAAAAGCCCAAGCGATGGCTCGGGCTTTTCGTCGCGGAGGAGCTTTTACTGGTAACTGGGCGGGCAAAGAAGCCGGCTACGCCGGCCCCTCTCCCTTGCTCCCTCCCCCTAATGGGGAGGGAAACAGGAGCGGCGGTTGCTGCCACAACGCTGTCATCACGGGATGACGATCTTCGCGCCGACGGGAATCTTCGTCGGGTCCTTGTACTGCGGGTTCGCGTCCATGATCTTCTTCACGTTCGCGTTCGACTTCGCCCCGTAATACTTCCCGCCCAACCCGAATATCGTGTCGCCCTTGGCCATCACGTGCGTCCGAGCGCCAGCCGGCACCACGGGGTCAGCCGAGGGTGTCACTGGCGGCAGGACGCCGACCGGGTTGGCAGGCGTGCCAGTGTCAGGCGGCAGTTTGCCCACGTCTGCCGTTGGGGCCGTCGGGGCCGGCGGAGTGATGGTCGGATTGCCGACGTTGACGTCCGCCTTCGGCTTGCAGCCGGTGGCAGTGAAGGCGACGAGCAGACAGACAGCCGCCAGCGAGAACAGGAACGAACGGGCCATGGACTCTCCTTTACCGTGAAACGTGGATCGAAGTGGCGACCCCCACGGGTCGTCCGTGACAATTCCGGTGCATCCGTGCAGAGGGAGAAACGAAGCCGTTAGTTGTGGAAGGCGTCGCTTGCCCTCGGCGCGTCCCATTAGAGCTTTTCGCGGGGGATTGTCAAGGAAAAGCGGGAGTTCGCTACTTCACCAGGCTGGACAGCTTGAAGATCGGCAGCACGATCGACATCGCGATGAACCCGACCACCAAGCCCATCATGACAATCATCAGCGGCTCGATAAGGGCCGTCACGTTCTTGATGATCGCTCGCAGTTCCTTGCTGTAGTAGCCGGATACGTCGTCGAGCACCTCGCCCAGCCGGCCGGACTCTTCGCCGGCGGCGATCATCTGGGCCACGGATCGCGGGAGCATGTTGCCTTTGAGCAGCGGGACGGCGATCTTCTTGCCCTGCTTGACGGAGTTGTAGACCTGCATCCACATCGTGCGATAGAGTGCGTTGCCGCTGATCTGGGCGGTGATCGCGATCACGTCGAGCATCGGGACCCCGGAGTTGACCAGCACACCCATGGTGTGCAGGCCGCGGGAGATGTACATCGCCCGGAACATCTTGCGGAAGATCGGGGTCTTCAGCTTTACCGCGTCGAACCACAGCCGCCCGTTCGGCGTGCGGATCAGCAGCAGGAAGGCCCAGATGGCGGCCCCGAGCACGCCGAGTATCAGCCACCAGTAGCCGACCAGGATCGCGCTGGTGGCCAGCAGGAACTTGGTGGGCATGGGCAGGGCGGCCTCTTTGCCCTCGAAGATGGTCACGAATTTCGGCAACACGTAGGTGAGCAGGAAGGTGGTGGTGACGACGGCCATGATGCCGATGATGGCCGGGTAGATCATCGCGGACCGGACCATCGACCGGGTTTCCATCTGCTGGGCGAGGTAATTGACGATACGGTCGAGCATCTTGCCGAACGAGCCGGACATTTCGCTGGCCCGGACCATGTTCACGTAGAGCGGGGTGAAGGTTTTCGGGAAACGGGCGAGGGCGTCGGAGAGCTGCTTGCCGCCCTCGAGGTCCTTGCGGACGGAGTCGAGCATGTCCTTGAATCGCGGGTTCTGGCACTGCTCGGCGATGCCTTCGATGGCGGCCCGCAGGCTGATGCCGGCCTTTATCATGACCGCCATCTGGCTGGTGAAGTTGAGGACGTCCTTGAGCGACGGGGCCCCCAGGAACGACAGTTGCAGGCCGCCGGACTTCTTGGCCGTCGTCGACGGGCTGAGCGCAAGGATGACGTTGCCCTGGCGACGCAGTATCTCGCCGGCCTCCGCCATCGAGCTGGCCGCCAGCACGCCGCTGGCCACCTGGCCGCCCGCCTGCTTCACTTCAAAACGATAATGGCCCATACAACAACAGTGGTCAGTGGTCAGTGATCAGTGGTCAGAAACGAAGACCACGTCGCCCGGCCACGCCACCGCCTCTCTTTTCCCTGGTCCTGCCTGCTGGTCAACGACCGGTGGCCTCATTTATACGGACCACTGGCCACTGGTCACTGACCACTGCGTCACGCGCACATCGCCTGGTGCAGCTTGTCCGGGAAGTTGGCCTTGCTCAGGGCGTCATCCCGGGAAATCTTGCCGTTCAGATACAGCGTTTTGATCGCCTCGTCCATTGTCTGCATGCCCATCATCCGGTTGGTCTCGATGATGTTCGGAATCTCGAAAATCCGGTTCTCGCGGATGCAGTTGCGAAGCGCCGGCGTGCAGATCATCACCTCGACCCCCGGGACCATGCCCGGCTGGTCGATCCGCTTGAACAGCACCTGCGACACCACCGCCTGGAGCGTGTTGGCCAGCATCGAGCGAATCTGGTTCTGCTCGCCCTCCGGGTAGATGTCGATGATGCGCTCGATCGTCTGCGGCGCGTTGTTCGTGTGCAGCGTCGACAGAACCAGGTGGCCGGTCTCGGCCGCGGTGATGGCCGCCCGGCTGGTCTCCAGGTCGCGCATTTCGCCGACCAGGATCACGTCGGGGTCCTGCCGCAGCACGTGCTTGAGGCCGCTGGCGAAGTCGGGGCAGTCGTGGCCGATCTCGCGCTGCTCGATCGCGCTCTTGGCCGACCGCAGTGAGTATTCGATCGGGTCCTCCAGCGTGATGATGTGCTTGGCATACGTGCGGTTGATCTTGTCGATCATCGCTGCCAGCGTGGTGCTCTTGCCCGAGCCGGTGTCGCCGGTGACAAGCACGAGCCCTCGCGGCAGGTGCGGCAGGTTCGAAATCGCCTCCGGCAGATTCAACTCCTCCAGCGGGCGCACGCGGTCTTGGATGGCCCGCATCGCGATCGCGATCGACCCATTCTGGAAGTGGGCATTCACGCGGAATCGGCCGAGGCCCGGCACCTCGGTCGAGAAGTCCAGGTCCTGCTTCTTCTGGAACGTGTCGAACCGCTCCTCGCCCAGCATGTCCAGCGCCATCTGGTGTGTGCTCTCCGGCGAGACCAGCGGCAGGTCGGTCGGCTGGAGCAGCGTGTGCAGCCGAATCAGCGGCGGCAGCCCGACGATCAGGTGAACGTCGGACGCCCCGATGCGGAGCGCGTCGGCGAGGATTTGCTTCAACGGGACGGCGGCAACCATAGGAAACCTCAGTGGTCAGTGGCCAGTGGTCAGTGGTCAGTAGTCGGTGCGTGGCCGTCGGTCTTGCTTTTCAACTGACCACTGGCCACTGATCCCTGACCACTGCCTTTCAATTCGCATCCTCCGTCACGCGGAGAATCTCGTCGATCGTCGTCACGCCCGCGGCCACCTTGGCGAACCCGCTTTCCCGCAGGCTGACCATGCCGCGCTCCTTGCAGAACCGCCGCAGGTCCGTCACCGACGGGTTGCCCACGATCAGGTCTCGGCAGGCGTCGTCGATCAGCAGCAGCTCGAAAATGCCGCTTCGCCCGGCGTAACCCGTCTTGCGGCACTTGTCGCACCCGGCGCCGACAAAGACCTTGTCGGTCGGCAGCCCCTGCGACACCATGAAATCCGTCATCTCGGTCGTCAGCGTCGCAGGCCCCTTGCAGTGCGGGCAGATGCAGCGGATCAGCCGCTGGGCCAGCACCGCGTTCAGCGATGCGCTGATGAGGTACGGTTCCACGCCGATGTTGATCAGCCGGGTCACGCTGCTCGGCGCGTCGTTGGTGTGCAGCGTGGACAGCACCAGGTGGCCCGTGAGCGACGCCTGCACGCTGATGCGGGCCGTCTCGTCGTCGCGAATTTCGCCGACCATGATCACGTCCGGGTCCTGCCGCAGCAGCGACCGCAGGGCGGCCGAGAACGACAGCCCGATCTTGTCGCTCACCTGCACCTGGTTGGCGAAGGCGAGGTGGTATTCGACCGGGTCCTCAACCGTCGAGATGTTCATCGACGTGCCGTCCATCGTGCGGAGCGCGGAGTACAGCGTGGTCGTCTTGCCGGAACCCGTTGGGCCGGTGACCAGGATAATGCCGTGCGGGCGGTCGATCTGCTTCTGGAAGATGGCCAGCGTGTCGGCGTCCATGCCCATCTTTTCCAGCCCGATCAGGATCGACCGGTTGTCCAGAATGCGGATGACGGCCTTCTCGCCGGTGGTCAGCGGCAGGGTGGACACGCGCAGATCGATGTGCCGGCCGTGGATCATCGCCTGGATGCGCCCGTCCTGCGGCAGACGCCGCTCGCTGATGTCGAGGTTGGCCATGATCTTCAAGCGGCTGACGACCGCCGGCTGGAGCGATTGCGGCGGGCGCATCAGGTCGAACAAGATGCCGTCGATGCGGTATCGCACCTTGAAGTTGTGCTCGCCCGGCTCGATGTGGATGTCGGACGCGCCTTCCTTCACGGCATTGAAGATCACGTAGTTGACGAAGCGGATGACGGGGCTCTCGCCGGCCTCCTGCTCGAGGTCGGGGATGTCCTCCGCCTGCTCCTCCATGATCTCGACGTCGCTCTCGGCGATGTCTTGGATCAGGCTGTCGACTTCGTTGGCGCCCGTCGTGCCGTTGCTCAATTCGTCGAGCACCTTGCGGATGTCGGCGGCGGTCGCGACGACCAGCGAGATCGACCGCCCGGCCTTTCGCTGCGTCTCGTCGAGCACGAAGATATTGGCCGGGTCGCTCGTGGCGACGATCAGCATGTTCCCCTGCATTCGCAGAGGCAACAGCAGGTTTCGGCGGATGAATTCGGCCGGCAGCAGCTTGAACGCCTCCTCGGCGATCATCCCGCGGTTCAGCCGCTCGAACGGCAGGCCGTATTGCTCGGCCACGCAGTTCATCAGGTCGTTCTCGCTGAGCGCGCCGGTCTCGATGAGTGCCTGCCCGAGCGTCTTGCCCGGTGCGTCCACGAGGACCTGACGCGCGGCGTCGAGCTGCTTGTTGTCCACCAGCCCGCGGCGGAGGATCACGTCCTCGACGCGCATCGGTTGCTGCGCCTGCGCGTCCGGCTCGTAGAGCAGGTCGAGCTTCTCCATCTCAGCCTGTGCGGGCGGATTGGGCATCAGAAACCCATCTCCAGCTTGAACTCGGTTCCCTCGAACGACAGCCGCACGGATCGCGGCTGAATGTCCTCGATCGTGAAGCCGTCGATGGTGTCGCCGACCTTCAGCACCGACGTGTTGATCATCGCCTGCCTGCCGGCCGGGCCGGTAAGGATCGTTTGGAGCCGCAGCTTGGCGAAATCGGCCTTCGCCTTGTCCAGCCGCTTCTTCTTGGCGGCGTCGTCGGCCTGTTGGGCGGCGGTGGTCTTGACGCCCTGCTTGGTCTCGGAGTCCTCGAACCGGAACGGATTGGTCCGCAGGTTCTCCAGCGGCACCTGCTTCTTGCTCGTGAAGTTGAAGAACATCTCGACCAGGTGACGCGTGTCGCTGATAAGTTTGTCCGCCTCGGCCCGGCCGTTCGCCGGCGTTGCCTTGCCCGGTTCCGCTCTCGGCGACTGACGTTGCGCCTGGAGGAACTTGTCGATCGCCGTGTCGACCTTCTTGGAGGCCTGCTTGTCCGAAGCCGAGACGGTCTGCGGCCCCTTCTTCAGCGACATGAACGCGACGATCGCAATCCCGATGACAAAGAGCCCGAACAGCGTCAGGTTGGCCCGGCTGAGCGACGCCCGGATTCGCGTGGGCCCGCCGCCGACGATGGCCATTTCCTGCTCGTCGACCGGCGCGTCGCCGGAGACCAGGGCGCTCTCGTCGTCCATGTCGGGCGTCGCGAACACGCTCTTGGCGGCGGTCGGGGCCGGCATGTCTGGCCGCCAGGGCCGGTCCGGCACCGCCCCCGGCTGAAGTTCAGGCCGCCACGGACGGGCGACGGGGGCGTTGTCGGCGGGCAGTCCGAGCGGGTTGGGGCGGGTCGGGTCTTGGCTCACGAGGCACCTCCGGTCTTGCGGGGAGCTGGCCGGTCGCGGCGTGACCCGGCTGGGTCAGCCGGCGGTTCGCCCTTGCCGTTCGGCTCGAAATAGACCGACACGACCACCTTGGTCTGCACGTGGCCTTCGCCGGCCTTGTCCTTCTCGATGTTCATGTCGGTCACGCGCGTGATCCGCGGCAGCCGCTCCAGGTCCAGCAGGAACTGGTAGGTCCCCTCGAACGAGCCGGACATCTCCATTTCGATCGGCAGGGCGACATACTCCGCCGCCTGCGTCTGCTTGAGCGTGCGAACCGACTTGGTCGTCAGCTTGTGCTTGTCGGTGATCTGCGTGATCTCGCGGAGCACCGAGTGAATCTGCTGGTCGTTCGGCAGTTTCGACTCGAAGAAGTCCAACGCCTTGCCCAGCTCGGTCAACTCCTTGCTCAGGCTCTCGCTGGTCTGGCCGATACGGTCAAGGTGCGTCAGCCGGGTCTGCTTGACGTCGTTTTCCTGGGTCAGCCTCTCGGTCTCGCGCCAGTGCGGCAGGAACACGAAGTAGCCGGCGCCGGCGACGATGCCGAGCAGCAGCAGGAAGAACGTCAGTTCGCGAAGTCCGATCCGCATGAGTCACCCTCCGCAAATCACTGCTACTTCGGGTCGCGCTCGAACGCGCCCGGGGCCAGCCGCTGCGACTGCACCATGTCATCCGTCACCTGCGCCTGGTCGCTCAGCTCGATCTGAAGCATGAATCGCCGCACCGACTGCTGCTGGTAGTTGTGCTCTTCGGAGAACAGCAGGTCGACGCGCTTGAACAGCGGGTTGTTGTCCATCGCCGCGATGAACCGCGAGACGACCTTGTCGTCCGGGGCCATCCCCGTCACCCGCAGCGTCTCAACCCTCTGAACCTCCGGGGCGTCCGCCCCGCCGGTCCCGGCGGGCGCGGCGGGTTTGGCGGCTCGAGATGTCCGGCTGCCGGCAGCGTCGCTCGCGGCTGCGGCGCCCGGCGGGGGCTTGGCCGCCTTCTTCGCCTCCCGCGTCGTCAGTTCGATGGTCAGCAGGCTGCACCCCTTCGGCAGGGCGTTGGTCAGCAGGGCGACGATGAAGTGCCGCGGGCGGCGTTCCAGCAGCGACGCCGTCACGTCCGCCTTGCGGATCATCTTCTCCTTGCGCGACTGCATCTCCTCGATCTGGGCGAGTTGCTGGCCGGCCGATTCCATCCGCTTGTTCAGGCTGTCGCGCACCTGGGCGGCGCCCGCTTCGCGGCGTTCCTTGACCACGAACGCGAGGATCAGCCCGGCCATCACGATGCCGAACAGCGTCAGGCAGATCAGGTTGGTCCGCTGGGCGCGGCGTTTCTCCAGATAGTCCTCGGGCAGAAAATTCAACTGGCTCGCAGTAGCCATGGCACCCTCCAAAATCCGTCTCGGTCACCCGGCCGTCTCGGCGTCCGTCAGGCTGCACCCGAACGCGACCGCCCATTCCGGCACGGGCGTGCCGGGCGTCAGGTCGCCGCACTCGACGCCCTCATGGGCGCGGTGCATTCGCAGCATCGGGTCCCCCAGCATCGCGGGCAGCCGAAGGTCGCGGGCGATCTGCTGGCACACCGTCCGGTGGTGCGCCTCGCCGCCGAGGAATACGATCCGCTCGACCGCGCGATCGGGGAACAGCGACAGGTAGTAACGGACGCAATAGATCAACTCACGCGACAGCCGCTCCGTTTCCTCGCGGCAGACGGTCTCGATCATCGCGGGCAGCGACGAGTCGGGGAGCACGGCGGCGACCGGAGCGGGCGCAACGGCGACGGATGTCGCGACCGCGCCCTCGGCGGCGGCAATGGCCGCGGTCAGTCCGTCGGTGGCGGGCGGGGTTCGCGGAGCCTCGGCCGGATCAGCCGCCTCTGCCGGCGCCGGCTCCGGCGTCAGGAGCAGTTCCTGGCGCATCCGCCTGGCCTGGGATCGCGACACGTTGAGGCGTTTGCCGACCGCCGTGTTGATCACGTGGCCGGCCACCGGGATCTGCTTGACGAACACGATCTTGGTCGCGTGCGTGATCATGGCGCAGGTCTGGCTGGCCCCGATATCCACGAACAGCGTACACATGTCCTTCTCATCGCCGCGGGTGAACAGGAAGCGGAACGCCTCCAGGATGGCCAGCGGCGGCACCAGCACGGTCTGAACATCGAGCTTGGCGCGGGCGATGGCGGACAGATGGTTCTCGACCGCCAGCCGGGGGGCCGCCATCAGGATGACTTCGTTCTTCGGCTCGCCGTCGACGAACAGTTCGCTGGCGACGAGGTGCCGCAGCACGGCGTCGCGGACGGGGTAGGGCAGCTTGCCCTGGGCTTCCCAGGGGAGCGCCTTGGCCAGGTCGGCCTCGGTCATCTTGGCCATGCGGATGTGCTGGACAAACAGGCTTTCCGACGGGATCGAGGTGACGACCTTCTTGCCCTTGAACGGGAGCCGCCCCATGAGTTCCTTGACGGCATCGACGAAGAAGCGAGCCCGCCCAGCCGGGTCGCCCGCGATGTTGTCGGGGACCATCTTGCGTCCAGCCGCCAGCACGCGGAGCTGGTTATTCTCCCGCGTAAGCTGGACCATCTTCAGCGACTCGGCGCCGAAGTCGATGCCGATCGGACAGAGTTTTCCGCTGAACCATTTGACTCCGAGCACGGTGT
>JAQTVL010000710.1 GCA_028706835.1 Phycisphaerae bacterium
CGTTTTTTGTTTTTGGAAAAATTTGCCCCCCCGAAAAAGAGTCGTTTTCAAAATTTCGCCCTCATTGGGGTTTGGGGTAGTCGAGTACCTGCCGCATTAGTTGTGTATCTGATCGCAGAGGCAAGGCGTTCGGTTACTCCCCTGGGTTTAAGACAACGGTATCCATCCACTTCGGCACACTGTCGGCCATGTAGGCTTGCGTCAGGCACACGACCACTCGCGGCCCGACAGGCTCGCGGGGCCAGCCGGTGTAGCCGTCGGTCACAACCAGTATGGCCTTGGGGGCGGGGCGCTCTTCGGCCGCCGCCACGATCATGGCCGACATATCGGTCCCGCCGCCTCCGGCCAGTTCGATCTGCTCGGGCCGGAATACGTTCTTCGCACAAGCCACGGCCGTATCGCCGGCCAACACCCGCAAGCCCCGCGGGTCGGGCAGGCTCCGCAGCGCGTTGCCGATCACGCCCAACGCCAAGGCAAGGTCGTGCTGCTCCATCGACCCGCTGGTATCCACCACCACGGTTACGCGGGGGATCGGCTTGACGTGGGCCGGAAGCAGCGCCCCGCCGGCCGGTTGCCGGCGATTCGGCTTGCGGTAGGTGAAGTCGCCGAAACCGGACGTGCAGCCCACGGCGTACTTCACTTTGGCCAGCAGTTCGCGGGCTGGGTCCACCTTGGGGCGGAGCAGGTCGGCGGCGGCGCGGGCCAATCCGCCGGGCACGCTCCCCCGGCCGCGTTGCTGTTGATAATTCTCGATCGCCTTGGCGACGGCGGCCTCCACGAGGTTTTGCTCGTGCTCGTCCATGCCGGGGTGTTCCGCCGATGGCGGGCCATCTTCCCACGGGCGCGGCTGGCCGTCAGCGGCGCTGCCGCCGATCTGCGAAGCGTCGGGTTGCCCTTCGCCTTCACCGCTCTGTTCGTCCCCGGTTTCGCTCTGCCCTTCACCTTCGCTGGATTGTTCGGATTCGCCCTGTTGTTGCTGCTGTTGCTGTTGCTCAGCAGCCCGCTGCAACAGCAGGTCGAAGTATTCTTCGGCCGACTTGTTGCGGGGCAGGTCCAACTTGGCCGGCGTGACGCCCTCTTCGGGGCACGGCAGACCGGACTGCTCCAACACGTCGTTGACCGCCGCATCGACGGCCAGCCGCCACAGGTCCAGCCGGTCGGCGGCCGGTTTCTCGCCCAGCAGCCGCACTCCACGCCGGGCGTGCTTGCTCCAAACGTGGATCGCCTCGTGCAACACCACGAACGACAGGTGCGTCAGGTCGCGGCCTTCGAGGAACGCCGGGTCGAAGTAGAGCCGGCAGTACTCGTCCACCGCCATCGTGTTCAGTCCCGGCCGCTCTACCGGAATGAGCGTCATAACCTGGTGGGTCATGTAGGGCATCTTCCGGGCGGCAAGGATTCGGGCTTCGGCTAGTTTCTGGTTCATGTTGTCCCTCCCGCCGCCATGATGTTGCGGTGTATCTGCAGCACCATATTGGAAAAATTCACTGGGGCCTTCGTGAGGCATCCAGCGTTCGGCACGGCGAAGTACAGGGGGCCGCCGGCCGATATTGCCAACTCCTGATTCCCCGCCACCGCCACGCCAGCAAAGCAATCCACCGCCGCCAGCCAGCGCTCTTCGGTCGGCTTGCCGTCGGGGCCGAGGTTGTGGTGCTTCACCCGGTCCACCACCGCCGCCAGAGCGGCCATAACTTGATCGCAACGCGGCGGGATGTCGTCTAGGACGAGGGGCGTTCCCGCCGTGCGGGCGGCCCCGGCCTTGGCAAGCCACGTCTCCGGGTCGGGCAGGTCCAGGCTTTGCTCCCACGTCTGGTACTCCAGCGCCGCCTCCTCGCCCACGCAGCCCGCCACGGCCCGGTATCGCAACAGCGGCTCGGCGTCGATCGCTTCCAACGCGGCGGCGCAGATGGCCGCATTGGTCCACGACCGGATGCTCGGCCACGGGCCGGACGCCTTGGCGCGGTCTTGCGGGTAGGCTTCCAGCAGTCCCGGCTTGTGTTTGTGGAACGCGCCCACCATCGCGGTGTTGCGGCCGATGCACCGCTCCCAGTCTGGCGGCAACGGAACGAAGTTCGGTTGCGGGAACCCCAGGGCGTTGCCCATGCCGCGCTGCCACGCCTCCACGTCGGTTTCCCACGTCAGGTGGCAGAGCCGGTTGGCCAGCGGGGGTTCCAACTCGGAACCGTTGGCGGCGCAATCGGGCGGATTGCAGGCCGCCAGCTTCCAGACCGTATCGGGCAACACGGCGTCGCCCACGCGGTTTTCGGCGATTACGCCCAGCAGCGCGGCCTGCACGGCCGGCGGGCAGGTGGTCAACTCGTCGATAAAGAGCAACCACCGGCCGTGCTGGCAGTCCTGTGCCCACTTCGGCGGCATGACGGCCATGTAGGGCCGCTCGCCCTGGACGGGATACGGGTAGCCGCCCACGTCGGCCGGCTCGCGCAACGATCCAATCAGGGTGTAGCACTGGCGCTGCATGGCGCGGGCAAAGGCTTCGATGGTCCTCGACTTGCCGCAACCC
>JAQTVL010000711.1 GCA_028706835.1 Phycisphaerae bacterium
GGCCTGCCGCCGCCGCTGCCGCCGACCAGGCCGGCCACCTGCTTGACCCAGTTGCCGGCGTGGCCGCCGCGGGCGACCAGGTCGTCGCTTACGCCGGCGATCAGCGTGATCTTGCCGTCGGCCCGGCTGGCCAGCAGCACCGCAGTGCTCTTGGCCTTGGCTCGCAGCCAGTCCGCCCCGCCGCGCATCTGGTCAGCAGTCGCCTCAGCCAGTTCGCCGACGCACAGCTTGCCGCCGCCGGGCAGGTCGTCCGCGGACGACAGGATGGCGGCCAGCGCGTCATCGACGGCGTTCGCGGCCCCGCTGGCCTTGGCCTTCTTCAGTTGCTTGATCTCCGCCTGCATCGCCTCGATCCGCGGGCCGATCTGGTCCGGCGAGGTCCGCAGCAGGTTCACCAGCCCAGCCATCAGCCGATCGGTCTGCTGCACGTGCTCCAGCGCCGCGCTGCCGGTGACGGCAGAGATTCGCCGGACGCCCTTGGCCACCGATTCCTCGCCGACGACCTTGAACAGCCCGATCTGGCCCGTCGCGTCGAGGTGCGTGCCGCCGCAGAATTCCCGGCTGAACGGATGGCCCTCGTCGCCGACCTCGACGACGCGGACCTCGTCCTCGTACTTCTCGCCGAAGAACGCCTTCACGCCGGGCAACTGCCGCGCCTGCTCGATCGGCATCACCTGCGTCGCGACGCGCTCGTTGGCCATCACGCGCTCGTTCACCAGCCGCTCGATTTCGGCAATCTGGTCCGCGGCGATCGCCTTGTTGTGGTTGAAGTCGAACCGCAGCCGGTCGTGGGCCACCAGCGAGCCCGCCTGCTGCACGTGGTCGCCGAGCACCTTGTGCAGCGCCCAGTGCAGCAGGTGCGTGGCCGTGTGGTTCCGCCGGATGTCCATCCGGCGCGGGTGGACCAGCAGCTTGGCCTGCTGGCCGATCTCGATCCGGCCAACCTTCACCTGGCCGACGTGGACCGTTGTCGCGCCGACCTTGATGCTGTCCTCGACGAGGAACTCGCCGGTGTCGGTGGTGACGGTTCCGCTGTCGCCGACTTGGCCGCCCTGCTCGGCGTAGAAGCACGTCGCATCGAGCACCAGCCCGACGGGGCCGTCCTTCTCCGTCAGCGGGCCGGACTGCGTGACATACTGCCCGCCGCGCTCCAGGCCGAGGATTCTGCCGGCGCCCTCAGCGCCGAGGTACTTCTGCGAATCGTCGGTAGCCGGCGCGCCGATCAGCACGTCGATCTTCCGCTTGCCGCCGGCGGCGCTGATCGCCTGGTGCTCCTCCATCCGCCGCTCGTACTCCGCCATATCCACCGACAGCCCGGCCTCGTCGGCCATCAGTTGCGTCAGGTCGATCGGGAAGCCGTAGGTCTCGTACAGCCGGAACGCATCGCCGCCGTCGATCTGCGTGTGACCCGCCGACCGCGCAGCCGCCACCGCGTCGGCGAACATGGCCATGCCGCGATCCAGCGTCCGCAGGAAGCTGACCTCTTCCTCGCGGATGATGTCGGTGATCCGGCTCGCCTGCCGCACGACCTCCGGGAACGCCCCGCCCATCACTTTCCCGACCACCGGCACGAGCTTGTGCATGAACGGCTCGCGCAGGTCGAGATACTGCCACCCGAACCGCACCGCCCGCCGCAGGATTCGCCGCTGCACGTAGCCCCGGCCGTCGTTGCTCGGCAGGCTGCCGTCGGCGATCGAGAAGCTCAACATGCGGATATGGTCGGCGATGACGCGGAATGCGTTATCGACCTCCGCCCCCGCGCCCAGTTTGGCCGTGTACTTCTTGCCGCACAGCGCTTCGGTGGCCGCCAGGATCGGCGTGAACAGGTCCGTGTCGTAGTTGCTCCGCTTGCCCTGGAGCAGGCACGTAACCCGCTCCAGCCCCGCGCCGGTGTCCACGTGCCGGGCGGGCAGGGGCACGAGTTCCTCATGCCCGCGGCGGTCGAACTGGATGAACACCAGGTTCCACAGCTCGACGAACCGGGCGCAGCCGCCGTTGACGGCGCACACGTGCCCAGCCACGTGCTGCTTGTCGCAGCGGCCCGGCCCCAGGTCGATGTGAATCTCGCTGCACGGCCCGCACGGCCCCGTCTCGCCCATCTCCCAGAAGTTATCCTTCTTGCCGAACCGCATCACGCGATCCGCGGGGATGCCGGTCACCCTCGGCCAGAGCTGTTCCGCCTCGGTGTCGGGCGCCAGGCCGGTCTTGGGATCGCCGCCGAACACGGTGGCGTAGAGCTTGCTCGGGTCGATCTTGAACACGTTGACGAGCAGGTCCCAGGCCCACTCGATCGCTTCCTTCTTGAAGTAATCCCCGAAGCTCCAGTTGCCGAGCATCTCGAAGAACGTGTGGTGATAGGTGTCGCGCCCCACCTCTTCGAGGTCGTTGTGCTTGCCGGACACGCGGATGCACTTCTGGGTATCGACCGCCCGCGTGTAGTCGCGGGTCTTTTTCGAAATGCCCAGGAAGATATCCTTGAACTGGTTCATGCCCGCGTTGGTGAACAGCAGCGTGGGGTC
>JAQTVL010000712.1 GCA_028706835.1 Phycisphaerae bacterium
TCCTGGTCCTCACGGGTGGCGGCGTGGCCGCGATGCTGGCCCCAGGCCTCCTGGTCTGGGCGGATGTGATCAACGTGCCGAAAGAGGCCCAGACCGTGGAAGTCGTAGCCCAGCAGTGGCACTGGAGTTATCGGCTGCCGGGCAAGGACGGCAAGCTGGGGACCGTGAACTCCCGCTTCGTCACCGATGCCAACCCCTTCGGGATGAATCCGGCCGATCCCAACGGCCGCGACGACGTGCTGCTCGCCACTCCCGAGCTGCATGTGCCGCTGGGCCAGCCGGTCAAGCTGCTGCTTCGCTCCAAAGACGTGCTGCACGATTTCGCGGTAGCCCAGCTGCGCGTCAAGATGGACATGGTGCCCGGGCTGGTCACGTATATCTGGTTCACGCCCACGCGAGCGGGATCGTTCGACCTGCTTTGCGAGGAGCTCTGCGGCATCGGGCACTTCGCGATGCGTGGCAGGGTCGTGGTGGACGAACCCGCCGCCTATCACGCCTGGCTGGACCGCCAGTCGACCTTTGCACAGGTGCTCGACCGTCCTGCCGGCGACGCCGTGGCCGGCAAGGCCTCGTACGCGGTGTGTGCCGCCTGCCATGGCGCCAACGGCGAGGGCAACCTCGCGCTGAATGCGCCGAGACTGAATGGACAGGGCGCCTGGTACCTGGAGCGACAGCTGAGGCACTTCAAGCAGGGAGAGCGCGGCACGCACGAGAAGGACGTGTTCGGCAAGATGATGGCGCCCATGGCCGCCACGCTGGCTGACGACACCGCGATCGCCAATGTCGCGGCCTACATCGCCAGCCTGCCGGACGCGCCGGTAGCGGCAACGATCAAGGGCGATGTGGACAAGGGCCGGGAGCGTTACGCGACGTGCGCCGCGTGCCACGGCGCCAACGGGCGGGGGATCGCGGCGACCAACGCGCCCCGGCTCCAGGGCATGAGCGACTGGTACATGGCCAGGCAGCTGAGGAATTTCAGGGACGGCGTCCGCGGCGCCCATGCGCAGGACATTTACGGCGGCCAGATGGCGCTGATCGCCGGGATGCTGGCTAACGATGCCGAGATCGGCAACCTGCTGGCCTACATCAACTCACGTTGATCCGCGCGGAGGCGGCGAATGACTACTTATGTTGCGCACGATGAATCCGAATTCGCACCGCCTGCGGAGGTCGGCGAGGCCCAGCTCTACCACCCGAAGACCTTCATCGGTAAGTACATCTGGAGCCAGGACGCGAAAGTGATCGCGATTCAGTACGCGATCACCGCGATCGCGATCGGGCTGGTGGCGCTGGTGTTCTCGTGGCTGATGCGCCTGCAGCTGGGCTTTCCGGGCCGTGTCGGATTCATCACGCCGAGCGTCTACCTGCAGTTGGTCAGCATGCACGGAATGATCATGGTCATCTACCTGCTCACGGCGCTGTTCCTGGGCGGGTTCGGCAACTACCTGATCCCGCTGATGGTCGGGGCCCGCGACATGGTGTTCCCCTACGTGAACATGGTCAGCTACTGGATGTACCTGCTGGCGGTGCTGCTGCTGGTCGCGAGCTTCTTCGTGCCCGGCGGGGCGAGCGTGGCCGGCTGGACCCTCTACCCGCCGCAGGCGATCCTGGACGGCACGCCGGGAGCGCACCTGGGCATCATCCTGCTGCTCGTTTCGCTGGCGGTCTTCGTCATCGGCTTCACCATGGGCGGCCTGAACTACGTAGTGACCGTGCTGCAGGCCCGCACCCGCGGCATGACGATGATGCGCCTGCCGCTGACCGTCTGGGGCATCTTCATGGCCACCATCCTGGCCTTGCTGGCGTTTCCCGCCCTGTTCGTCAGCGCCATCATGATGACGCTGGACCTGACGCTGGGCACCAGCTTCTTCATGCCCGCACTGGTCTCGAAAGGGCAGCAACTGGCCTACTCGGGCGGCAATCCGCTGCTGTTCCAGCACCTGTTCTGGTTCTTCGGCCACCCCGAGGTCTACATCGTGGCGCTGCCCGCCTTCGGCATCGTGTCCGACCTCATCAGTACCCACGCGAGGAAGAACATCTTCGGCTACCGCATGATGGTCTGGGCCATCCTGATCATCGGCGGGTTGAGCTTCGTGGTCTGGGCGCACCACATGTTCGTGAGCGGCATGAACCCGTACTTCGGCTTTTTCTTCGCCACGACCACGCTGATCATCGCGATTCCCACCGCCATCAAGGTCTACAACTGGGTGCTGACGCTGTGGCGCGGCAACATACACCTCACGGTTCCGATGCTGTTCGCCATCGCGTTCATCTTCACCTTCGTCAATGGCGGCCTGACCGGCCTGTTCCTGGGCAACGTGGTGGTGGACATGCCGCTGTCGGACACTATGTTCGTCGTTGCGCATTTCCACATGGTGATGGGAATCGCGCCGGTGCTGACGGTGTTCGGGGCCATCTACCACTGGTACCCGAAGATCACCGGGCGCATGCTCGACGACACGCTGGGCAAGATTCACTTCTGGATCACCTTTGTCGGCACCTACGCGATCTTCTATCCG
>JAQTVL010000713.1 GCA_028706835.1 Phycisphaerae bacterium
TTATCACGCGATGGGAGCGGCGGGGCAAGGGGTTTTCGGGGGAGGAGCGGAGTTGCGCCGCTGAGGCGCTGAGGGCGCTGAGAAATGCGGAATTCGGGCTGGTTCAAGAGCAGGTATCATTCTGGGCAACAGCCAGAAGACCGACCACGGATTTCCACGGATGAATATAACTTAACCCGAATTATTCATCAACCACAGAGAGCACAGAGGACACAGAGACTTAAGCCATAAGACTAGAAGGACTTCTCTCGGAGCCTATCTTCTGTTGCCGACCGGCGAACAACCACCTCGAAGGTGAACCCCACGACTCTGATATACTTCTTATCTGCAACTGACTCTGTGCCCTCTGTGGTGAATAATCCGGGGTTAATACTCTCGAAGAACTTAAGTCCGTGTAATCCGTGAAATCCGTGGTCGTTCCGCATTTCTTCGGCGTCTGTGGATTTGAACCATGCCGGAATTCGGAATGGGGGTCACGTGCCGGGCGGGGCGACGGTGTTGCCCGGCAGCACGCTGGCGGCGAACAACTCGTGGCGAGGTTCAACCCCAGGCGAGCCGACTCGGCGCTGCACCTCGGCGATGGCCCATTCGCCCATCGCGGCGAACGGCAGGTCCAGGGCCGTCGCCTGCATGTTACGCAGCGCCGCCAGCCGGGGGTCCAACGGATTGGTCGGTTGGCCGTCCAGAACCGACCCGATCGTCGTGCCCACCTCCTGCTCAATCCACGCCAGCCAGCAGGGAACCCGATCGTAGCTCATCAGGCTCAACTGCGACGGGATGCTGACGCCCATGAGGATCGCGGCGTGGGCGAAACGCCACAGTTGATCGTAGCAGAGCAAGGCGGTAGGCCTGTCGGTCGGCTTCGCCTGTAACCACCGCCGCATGACGTCGACGACCTCCTCCGACTGCCAGGCCGACGCGATCCAATCGGGGGCGGCGATCAGCCCTTGCTGCCGCACGGCCTTGTCGAACGCGCGGATTCGGCCGATCACCGCCGGATCGGCGTGCCGTTGGTTGATGATTCCAACCAGCCCGATTCGACGATGGCCAAGCCTTCGCAGGTGCTCGACGGCCTCGGCCATGTTCTGGTCATGGTCGAGCGCGCAACTGCTGACGCCCGGCTGGCAGCAGGCGAAGTCCACGGAAATCGTCGGCAGCCAGCGGGCCAGTTCCGCCATCAGGTTGTGCTCGAATATCTCCAGGTAGACCAGCGAGTCCAACATGCTCAGGTCCAGCCGCCGGCGGATATCCCGCTCCAGCCCGAACGGCTTGCGCGAGTGGGCCAATATCACGTGCAGGTGGCGATCGCACTGGTCGGCTGACGACAGCAGGCCATGGTAACTTTGCCGGATGTAGTTGTCGGCGGTGAATGCACCGGGCGTGCCGTAATACAGCAGCCCGGTCGTGCCTTTCTTTTGGGGGATGTGTTCGGAAGCGTAGGTTCCCGACCCCTGCCGGCGAACGACCAGTTCTTCCCCGGCCAGTGCCGCCAGCGCCTTCCGCACGCTGCCGACGGAACACAGCATCTGGCGGGCCAATTCCGCCTCGGTTGGCAGTCGTTGCCCGGGCTGGCACTTGGTCAATATCAGCCGGCGAATCCGGTTTCGCAAATCCAGCGTCAGCGGCGTCGCGGGTTGAATGGGTTCCGGGGTGTCCATGGTTGCTCGTTGTTTACCAAAAGCCACGTGACGTTGCGAAGAAGCCACATCGGTATTAGTGAGCGTAAGTGCAATATAATAAACTGATTATACGATCAACATGTATGATTGTAAATGAATAACGTTTACGAAAATGAACGTGTGGATGATTTGAGGATGATATGAGAAGCCTACAAATTGGAACGTAACATGTGTTCATGGAATGAGTTGCGTATCTACGCCAATAATGTATTGGCGTCAGGGGTTGTTGGCACGGAGTTTGCACTACTAACCCTGACGTCGGGCGACGTAGCCGCGACGCACGGGCCAAACGGAGGCCCGTCGAGAGAGAATGGGCGACGGGTACAGGCCATGGGATACCGGGAGGAACGTATCATGATGAATCGGCGAGTGTATCGAACGGTGGTGCTGGCGTTGCTGGGTATGCTCTTGCTGGGATCGTCGGCTGGAGCCGACGCCATCATCTCGGGGGTGGGCACCACGACGGACTGGAACGCGCCGCTCGACAAGCTGTACCAGTATACGGTGGCGAGCAACGGGACGGTGACGACGATCGGCAACGTGAACCTCGACACGTTGCTGGGCTACACCATCAACGCCAAGGACATAGCGATGCTCGCGGGTGGTCGCGTGGCGGTGCTGCACAGGAATGCGGGCAACAACGCGTCCCGGGTCACGGTGCTCACACCCCAGTATACCGGGGGGCTCCTGACGGGCGTCAGCAGCTACGTCACGCTGAACTCATCCGTGTCGAATTTCGCAACTATAAGTATTGCGCCGACCGGCAACGGCGGGTTCGCCGTGTGTGGTAACAGCCAGCCCAGCGTTTACTTTTACACCCCGTCTGGCTCGACTTTCAC
>JAQTVL010000714.1 GCA_028706835.1 Phycisphaerae bacterium
GGTAGACTTCCGGGTGGTTGGTACTGACGGCGTTGGCCATCTTCTGGAGCAACACGGTCTTGCCGGTGCGGGGCGGCGCGACGATCAGGGCGCGCTGGCCCTTGCCCAGCGGGGTGACCATATCGACGATACGCATGTTGATTTCCTGCGAGGTCGTCTCGAGGAACAGCCGCTTGTTCGGGTGCAGCGGCGTGAGATCTTCGAAGACCACCTTCTCCGACAGCATGTCGGGGTCTTCATAGTTGATCGCCTCGACGCGGAGCAGCGCGAAGTAGCGCTCGGACTCCTTCGGCGGGCGAATCTGGCCGGCCACGACGTGGCCGTTGCGCAGCCCGAACCGCCGGATCTGCGACGGCGAGACGTAGATGTCGTCGGGGCAGGGCAGGTAGTTGTAGTCCGGGGACCGCAGGAAGCCGAAGCCGTCCGGCAGTATCTCCAGCACGCCCTCGCCGTACATCATGCCCGTCTTGGTGATGCGGGCCTTGAGGATGTTGAAGATCAGGTCCTGCTTCTTCAGCGAGACGTACTCGGTCAGCCCCTCGCTCTTGGCGATCTCGTGCAGTTCCGCCACCGACAGCTTTTGCAGGTCGGTGATGTGCAGGTCGCCCTTCTTGATCTGCTCGTATTTCTCGTGCGTCTCGTCCTCGACGGGCGCAGCCGGCCGGCGCTCTTCACGGCGTTCTTCCTTTGGAGCCGGGCGGCGCTCCTCCGACGGGCGATCTTCCGCCGCGGGGGCCGGCGGTTGCTCAACCGCCGGCGGCGGGGGGTCGCTCGCCGCCGGCTGCGACTGCTCGCCGGCGGCCTGCTCGACGACAGCCTCGGCCTCGTCGCGCGACTTCTTGGGTTCCTCATCCGACGGCTTTGTTCGCCGGGCTCGTGCCATGTGCCACTCCTTCTACAGTTGGGCAGTAAGAGACATTCGCTTCGAATTCCAATTCGGAATCTGGAATTCGGAGTTCGAAATTCAAGGCGCCCAATTGGGGGTCGCCGTCATTGCGAGTTCCGAATTCCGCATTCCGCATTTACGCTTTCCAGCACCGCCCGCACCTGGCGGGCCAACTCATCGGGCGACCCGTCGTTGACGATCACGTGATCGCACAGGTCGCGCTTCTCACGCAGGTCCATCTGGCGCCCCTGGCGCATCTGCAACTCCTCAGCCGACCAGCCGCGGCTTGCAGCCACCCGCTCCCGGCGGAGGGCCAGGGGGGCGTCCACAAACACCGTCGCGTCGCACTCGGTGGCCACGTCGGCCTCGAACAGCAGCGGCGTGTCGAGCACCACCGCGACGATGGCCGGGTCCCCGGCTGCCTGCTCGACCGCGGCCCTTCGCATCGCGTGCACCCGCGGGTGGATCAAGCCGTTGATCTTCGCGACCAGTTCCGGCCGGCCGAAGATCAGCTTCCCGATCGTCCGGCGAACCTGCGGGTCCGAAAAATCCAGGTTCGGCTGATCCAGCCACTGCCGCACCTGCGCCGCCACGTCCGGCCGCTGGAGCACCTCGTGGGCCTGGCGGTCGCTGTCGAGCACCAGGCAGCCGAGCCTGGCGAACTCTGCGGCGACGGTGCTCTTGCCCGCCCCGATGCCGCCTGCCAAACCGATGATCGGTTTGCGCTTCATTTCGCTTCCAACCACGACCGGCCCCACGCCACATCAACCTTCAGCGGCACCTTCAGCGGGATCGCGCCGGTCATTTCCTTGCGGATCATCTCGGCCTCGGCCTCGACCGACGATGCCGGCATCTCGAACACCAGTTCGTCATGCACCTGGATCAGCATCTTCGCCGGCCGATGCTCGTCGCCGATCCGGCGGTGAATGTTGATCATCGCCAGCTTGATCAGGTCGGCTGCGGAGCCTTGCGTCACGGTGTTCACCGCCGTCCGCTCCGCCAACGCCTTCTGCATCTTGTTGCTGCTGTTGATGTCGGGGATCGGGCGCCGCCGGCCGAGGATCGTCGTCACGTAGCCGTTGGCTCGGGCGGTGCGGTGGCACTCTTCAATGAACGCCCCGATTGTGGCGTATCGCTTGAAGTATGCGTCGATGAATTCCTTGGCCTCCGACTGCGGGATGCCCAGCGACTTGGCCAGCCCGAACGGCGTCTGGCCGTAGATGATGCCGAAGTTGACGGCCTTGGCCCGGCGGCGCTGTTCCGGGTCGACCATCTGCGGCATCACGTCGAATACCTGGGCCGCGACGAACGTGTGGATGTCCTGGTCCTCGGCGAAGGCCCGCATCAGCGCGGGGTCCTGGCTGAAGTGCGCCAGCATCCGCAACTCGATCTGCGAGTAGTCCGCGGTCAGCAGCACATTGGCGGGCGTTCCCGGCACGAATGCCCGCCTGATCTGTCGGCCGAGCTCCGTGCGGATCGGGATATTTTGCAGGTTCGGGTCCTGGCATGCCAGCCGTCCGGTGGCGGTTCGAGTCTGGGTGAAATTGGGATGCAGCCGGCCGGTGCGGCCGTCAATCAACCGCGGCAGGGCATCCACGTACGTCCCTTTGAGCTTTACCAGTTGGCGATACT
>JAQTVL010000715.1 GCA_028706835.1 Phycisphaerae bacterium
GGGCTGCGGCAAGAGCCTGGCCTGAAAGGCAGTCGGCGCGTCGTGGGACCTGCCGATCCTCAAGCTCGACCCGAGCCGGCTTTACTCCAAATACATCGGCGAATCCGAGCAGCGGTTCGCAGGCGCCTGCGAACTGGCAGAGGCCATGGCGCCGTGCGTCGTCTGGATCGACGAGTTGGAGAAGGCGTTCGCGTCAGCCGCCTCGCCGGACGCGGACGGCGGGCTGAGCAAGCGGCTGTTCGGATCGCTGCTCGGCTGGCTCCAGGACCACCCGGAGGGAATCTTCGTGGTGGCCACCGCCAACGACATCTCCGCCCTGCCGCCGGAACTGATCCGCAAGGGGCGGTTCGACGAGATATTCTTCGTCGATCTGCCCGGCCCCGCCGACCGCGCCGAGATATTCCGCATCCACCTCGCCCGCCGCGGCCGCGAGCCGGGGCAATTCGACCTGTCCGCGCTGGCGGCTGCGAGCGAGGGCTTCAGCGGCGCGGAGATCGAGCAGGCGGTTCTCGCGGGGCTCTACGGCGCGTTCACCGCCGGCAAGGAATTGTCGACCGAACTGATCCTGGCGGAGCTGCGCAACACCCGCCCGCTGTCGGTGACGCAAGCGGAACGTGTGACTGACCTTCGCGCCTGGGCCCGCACGCGCTGCGTCCCCGCCAGCGGGGCGACTGGCTAGCGCCGTTCCCAGTCGAGTCCGGAAGGTTTAGCGGACTCGCCGGCGCAGCCGGCTTTGGAGTGCGGGGACGAAGGCCCCGCTTTGCGAAACAGCGGGACATTCTCTCGCGTTCAACCTTCGCGCCGGCCACAGCGGCGCCTGCGCCGCTTCGTGGCTTCGTCACCGCACCCCACAAACAGCGAAGAATATCCTTTTGTGGAGTGCGGGAGCGAAGCTCCCGCTTTGGAGCGCGGGCGCGATATGTGATGAGCCACAGCGGTAGCTTCGCTACCGCACTCAAGGTAATCGTGCCGCTGACGGTGCAGGAAGTTCTGGACGAGCAGATCGGGGCCAGGCTGGCGTGAGGGGGGAACTCCCAGCCGGATCGCAAATCCGAATCCCCAGTCCGCGAAGCGGACGAAGGCATGTAGCCGCAGGCGCGAGCCTGCGGCACCGTGCGATTATTATGGGCAAGCCCCCAGCGGGGGCGAAGGCGTCATTCCAAGTTGCGGAAGCACAACGTCGAGTTCGAGGCGAATTATATCTGAACGCCGCCGTCGCCCCCGTTGGGGGCTTGCGGAAAATGGGGCGATGGGTCCGCAGGCTCGCGCCTGCGGCTACACGCCGCCGCCCGCTTCGCGGGCTTGGAAAGCGGGGCCTTCGTCCCACGCACTCCAAGAGCCCCGGCTCGCCGGGGCGAAGAAAAGGCAAAGCAGTCGCCTCCGGCGATCTGAAGATTCACGGGCAAGATGCCCGTGCTACGACTCGCGGGGCGAATCAACTCGGCAGGGCGGTGGCCAGCGTCAGGACGGCTTCGTCCAGCGCCAGGCGCAGGTTCACGAAGCGGACGCCGATCAGGTAGTCGGCTCGGCTTAGGGCTTCGATCGCGCGGGCCAGGTGCTGGAGGCGATCTTCGGGGTCGGCGGCGACGGCCAGCTTGGTCGCGGCGGCGGGGACCAGGGCCGGGGCGGCTGGCGAGGCGTGGGCGGAGAGGGATCGCATCGCATCCGAGACGACCAGGGCGGCGGTCGAGAGCAGTTCGCAGGCGACTTCCTTCTTGGCTTGCGAGTCGGTGATGTCCTCGCGCTCCACCCGCTCACGCGACAGGGTGTTGATCTGCTCCTCCATCCAGTCGGCCAGGCCCACGGCGCCGGAGGGCGTCAGGTCGGCCAAGCGCGTCGCCAGCTCCTGGTGCAGGCCAAACAGGTCGGCTTCGGCCATCGCGATGGCGGGGCCGAGCTGGCCCGCGGAACGGGCGGCCAGGTAGGCGGCTTCGTCGGGGGCGATCTTGCGAGGGCCAACGGCCCGGCCGGTGAGTTGCTCGCGGACGAAATCGACGGGGAGCGGGGCGAAGCGGACGAGCTGGCATCGGCTTCGGATGGTTTCGAGCAGGCTATGGACCTGGTCGGTGAGCAGGATGATGAAGGTGCCGGGGGGCGGCTCTTCGAGGGTCTTGAGCAGCGCGTTCTGGGCCTCGTCGTTCATCAGGTGGGCGTCGCGGATGATGAAGACCTTGTTGTGGCCGCGGGCCGGCTTGCTGGCGGCGGGGTCGATAAGGTAGTCGCGGATGACCTGGATGTAGAGCTCGAGGCCCTTGCGATCCTTCAACTCCGAGATGAACTTGTGCAACTCGCGGTGGACGAGGTGCAGGTCGGGGTGGGTGCCGGCAGCGACCAGGTGGCAGCTTTCGCACTTTCCGCAGGCGTCGATCCAATGCGAGCCCTTCGGCGGGGACAGGCCCGCGGGCAGGTCATCGGCGGCGCCGGCGAGTTTGGGGCCGTCCTTGACCTTGGCCGGCTGGGGGCAGAGCAGCAGTTGGGCCAGTCGGTTGGCGAACATCTCCTTGCCGACGCCGGCGGG
>JAQTVL010000124.1 GCA_028706835.1 Phycisphaerae bacterium
GGAGCCGTATCAGAATGGATTTCAGGGCGCGTTCATTGACGATGAGACCGTGCCCGAGTGGTCGCGCAAGATTGCCCAGCATGAACGCGCAGCATTTCGCCATCTCGTCGACCCAAATCACTGGACCGTCGAACAGGTCATGCCGTCGGCGTTCCACGGCGCCGGGGCCGGAAAGCGTGTGGTTTCATACGCCTACATCATGAAGGCGTTGCCGGGAGCCTTCAAAGGTTCCCAAGACCACGGGAATTGCGTGGCGTGGGGCTGCCGCGAGATTTCCGACACGCTGTTGGGCCTCGCGATTGCCACCGGCGACGTGAAGCGAGCTGAGGTCCGCCACGGAACGGCGCTAGTCTATGGCTCGCGCGGTTCTTCATCGCAAGGCATGGACTTGGCGACCGCCGCGAAGGTGCTCACGCAAGTCGGCCAATCTGAGGAGAAGGATTACGGCGGAGGGATTGACCTGTCAACCGAGTCGAAGGACGAAAACGCCGGAAATTCCTGGGGTCGTAGCGGGCCTCCGGCTGCGCTGGTCGCCGCGGTCAAAGGCGACTCGGTCAAACAGATGTACTACATCGAGAGCATCACACCCGACGTGATTCGCGACATTTTCGTGGCCGAAGGCGTGCTCAACACGGGCTCGACGCTGACTGCCCGAGGCCCCTGCGACCCTGTCGCGGCCGGGATGACCCGGATTGGCGGCCACGACCAGGCAATCCTCGGCTATGACGATACGCAGGAAGCCAAGGACAGGTACAAGACCGCCAGCGGCTACACGGTCAAGGCCAACGATTTCTTCCTGTTCATGGATCAGAGTTGGGGCCCCGACTGGATTTCGTTGAGCGGCTGGATGGAAGACCTTTGGGGACCGCGGCCGGAAGGCATGGTGGTTCTGCTGTACTCCCAATTCCAGCAGCTCGTCGGCGGGAACTACGGCGAGTGCCAAGCCGTCGTGGGCATCAACGGATTCCAACTCGGCCGGCTGCCGGACTACGGAGGGTGGGCCCTTTGATCGCGATGGTTCTAGCTTTGGCGTGCTGCGGCGAGCCCCAGGCGGTTGTTTGGGGTGCGTCTTGGTGCGCGCCGTGCAAGACGATGGCACCGATCATCGAAGAACTGGCCGGCGAGGGCTACCGAATCAGCTATCACGATTCCGACGAAGAGCACGCCGCCGCTACTTCCTGGGAGATCAAGACGCTGCCCACGGTGAGCGTAATCCGCGACGGTGAAGAGATCGGCCGCGTGGTGGGGGCGATGAAAAAGGCTGCTCTGGTGGCGTTCCTTGAGCGCAACGGGGTTAAACCGCCAAAGCGGCGGAAGACCATGGCCTGGGATGCAGGCCAATACTTGTGACTGACCATTTCCCTGTTTCCTTATGAGGACCGTACAAATGGCTACGTTTTCTGAAGATGCCAAGGCTCTGTCTGTAATGCTCGATGCCGTTGCCAATCAGGCCGAGGGGCAAGATGGTCTCGCATACGAGTCGGGGGCGTGCCGCGCCATGGTCGAGCAGATCGGCAAAGTGATGGTTCATATCGGCAAGATGGCCGTGGCGTCCATCGTCGTGCTGCTGGCTCTATCGTTTGCTTCGCCGGCCGACGCCGGCCCGATTCGACTTGTGGGCCGCGGTGTGGCCAGGGTCGGGAAGGTGGTCAAGCCGGTCGGCAAGGTACTGAAGCCGGTGGGCAAGGTGGCTAAAGCCGTTCTGCCTCCGTATAAGCGTTGACGTCGTATTCCCCCCGGGGCGGTCGCCGACCGCTCCCTCCTCGGCTTCCCCGGGGTGGGTGGAAGTGATCCGTTTGTGACCTGAGGATGGAGGATGAACACCATTACCACCACAATCCCCGCCGGATTGCTGACCATGCTCGTCGGCCAGGTGGCTCCCGACCCGTTGGCCGGCTGGGCAAACCTCACAGCCGCCGCGATGCTCGGCGTGGCGGTGCTGTTTTTGCTGACGAAGTACCTGCCGTCCCGCGACAAGCAGCTCAGCGAACAGGCCGCCGCGTTCACGTCGTCTATCGTGGCACAGGCTCAGACGTTCAACAGCGTGACGGTCGAACAAGCCAAGGTGTTTTCCGTGTCCGTCGAGCGGTTGTCTGACCGGCACGATAGCTGGGAAAAACTTCGGCACGAGGACCAGCAGCGGCTTGAGAAAACGCTGCGCGACATGACAGCCTTTTGCACCGCGCGCAATCTGCCGGGGCCGCTCAATTCAGACACGCACTCGGACACTTGAGGAGCCTATTGAGAAGCTCACGCGACACTGGCGGCGAACAACACACCAGCACGGACAGCAACACACCGGAAAGGACAGCATGGCAGTCAACGGCCAGCGGGAGCGTGAGATGGGATGGTTCAAGTACATCGCGGACAGGTGGGGGTTCGGAACAGCCCTCCTGCTGCTCGTTGGCTGGTGGTTTGATTATCGCGTTGGCGAGCCGTTAGTCCGGTCGCACGTCGAGTACTTGACCAACCAGCAAGTGGTGTCCAAGGAACTGGTGACCACGCTCCGCCAGCAGGCCGACGCGACAGCCGAGACCGTCAAGATCAGGACGCGGCAGACGGCGATACTGGAGGAACTACAAAAGGCATCCACGCGGAGCGACTTGGCCCACGACAGGCAGAATGGACTGCTCGACACGATCGAGAAGCAACTAGCCGTGCCCAAAGGCAGCGGAGGATAGACGGATACACTTTTCGTGATTGCGCCCACCCGCGCTACGGCCGACACACAAACCATACGATACGCGGCGACAGAGCGCGGGGTGGCGCAATTTTTGAAACTGGAGGATAGCGATGCTTACCGCTGAACAACAGGCTATTCTCAAGGCGGACATTTTGGGCGACCAAGTGCTCAACGCCTACCCGAACACGCCCGACGGCGCGTACGCGATTGCCGCGCTCTACAGCGTGTTGGCGGACCCAGGGTTCATCGTCTGGAAAACGGCGGTCAACCCGGACGAGATCATGCGCAACGGGATGGACTGGACGCGCGTCGACAACCTCACCGTTGGCAAGGCTCGCATCTGGGAGTGGATGATTCGCCTTGGCACGTTCGACGCGAGCAAGACGAACATTCGCGCTGGCATCGACGCGGCGTGGGTGGGCACGTCCGCGGACCTCGCCGTTCGCGCAGTTGTGTACACCCATTGCAAGCGGGCGGCAACGCGAGCCGAGAAACTGTTCTCCAGCGGCACCGGAACCACGGAGGCGCCGGCAACGATGGGTCGTGAGGGTGCTCTGTCGTACCAGGAAGTCTACGCGGCACGCAACTCGTAGGGTGAACTATGACCGCTTCGTACCAGACTTGTAACTACAGCGCATCGGCGGATCTGACCATTGCGCTGGCCTCGCTGGCATCGAGTGCAACGCATGGGGCCGGGGCATACGCCACGTTCGTGGATAACACCACGACAGGTTACAGCGTGATTCACGTTTACGCCAAGATCACGGGCGGCACGAACGCGCTGGCTGGAACCATCGACTGCTACGCGCTCAAGTCCAATGGCGTGCTGTATCCAGACGGCATCACGCAGCCGACCGGCGGGGCATGGACGATCACGCCAACCAGCGCAACGCCTGCGTCTCCGCTGGCCGCCAATGCCGTGATGCCCACCAACACGACCAACGGCGAGTTCACGCTGACGTTCTCGATCTACGATCCCGGTCCCAGTTGGTCGGTGGGCGTGATGCACGACACGGGCGTCAACCTGAATGCTACGGCCGGCAACTTCGCGCTCTCTTGGGTCGGCGAGCGGGGGAAGACTGAATGACTCGCATCTACGGCGGAATACCGAGCTACTCGCAGCGGGCGCATGGGCCCGAGGATGCGGCTTACCCTGAGTTATGGGACGGGCTCGCGTTCGCGTGGGACGCTGGGCTTGGCAACACGGGGGCGACGGCGAGGGACGTGAGTGGGAGAGGGAATCACGGAGCGATCACGGGGGCGACGTGGACGGCCGGGCAACGCGGGCGATGTCTTAATTTCAATGGTAGCAGCGACGTTGTTCCTTTCAATTTGCCGAAAATCGGTGATTACTGGACCGTCTTGTGCGTAGCGGCATCGACCGTCGCGGGAGCGACCTATGGGGCCGTTTGGCGGCCTAGTAATGATGTCGTCATTAACCTGGGATTGTATTGGCATACAGATGGAACCTGGCAACTGTATATCAATGATGGATTTCACGAGACGGGAGTTGCCGCCGACACAACAGAGAGAGCATTTGCGGTCGTGCGTTCCGATGGCCTAAATGGAACCATGTTCGTTGACGGCCAAAGTAAAATCACGGGGATGCAGTTGCCGGCAAATGTGCTCGGCGGTGCATGGCGAATAGGCTTTGATACGTTCGGGTCGCAGTATTTCAATGGCCACATTGCGCAATTTGCGGTTTACAATCGCGCTCTTTCTACAACCTCCATTCGCCTCCTCTCCCGCGACCCTCACGCCCTGACCCGCCTGCGTCGCATCCGCTGGCAGCCCGTGGCGGTGGCGGGGCCGCCAGCAGTTGGTGTCCCGAAACAGTTCATGCACTATCAGCGGATGAGGTCTGCTTAAATGCTGCTTCTCAAACAGACTACCGCCGCGATTCTGAAGATGGGCCCGTTCGTCGACTCAACGGACGGCGTGACAGCCGAGGCTGGACTATCGATTGCCCAGGGTGACATCCAGATCAGCAAGAACGGCGGGGCATTTACGCAGACGTCCGAGGCGGCCCCGGTAACGACGCACGACGTGGACGGCTGGTATCCGATTCCGCTCACGACGACGGATACTGGAACGCTCGGCACGCTCAAGGTTCAGGTGACGATGAGCGGGGCGTTGCCCGTGTGGCAGGAGGCAATGGTACTGACGGCCAACGTGTACGATTCGCTCGTTGGTGGAAGCGATAACCTGGACGTGACGCTGGCTGATGGGGCACATGGTGGCTCTGCGGCAACACTCACGCTCAAGTCGGTTTCGGTGAGCAATTCCGAGGGCAGCGCGGTCACGATGGCATCGACTGGCGCCAATGGACATGGCCTATCGGTTGCGGGCAATGGCTCTGGCGAGGGCATCACTGCCGTCGGCGGTGCGACGGGCTACGGGATGGAGTTGACGGGCGGAGATTCGAGCGGATACGGGCTCAAGGTCACGGGCAAGGGCGATCACGCTGGCGTTATCGTCTCCGGTAGTGGAATGGGTTGCGGCGTGCAGATTGGGGCTGGGTCGACGGGCGTTGGGCTCTACGTTTCTGGCGGGTCGTCGTCAGGCACGGCCGTACAATTTGTCACACCTGGATCAGGCCCCTATGGGCTGATGATTACCGGCGGGAGCAACGGTTCTGGGGTGCGTCTGGTTGGGCAGGGTTCCGGTAGTGGGCTCGACGTTGGGGGTGGATCGACTGGCCACGGGATATTCGCCACTGGCGGCTCATCGAGCGGCGATGGAATTCGGGCGACGGGCTACACTGGATCGACGGGCTGCGGTGCTACGTTTATCGGCATGACGAGCGGCTCGGGGATCGTAGCCACCAAGGGCGCGTCTGGCTATGACGTTGATGCCGACATCCACGGCACGATTGACGTCTGCACGACCAACAGCGACATGCGTGGTACGGACGACGCAAATACGGTTGTGCCAGACGCCGCGGGAACTGCCTCATCGTTGATTTCTGGGCTGGAGACACACGGGGACAGCACTTGGGCGACGGCGACTGGGTTTGCCACACCAGGCGATCTGTCGGGGCTGGCCCTTGCGGGCGAGGCTGCGACTGCCGTTACTGGGCTGGCTACGTCGTTGGAACTCTCTGCGGTGCAGACGCATGGGGACAGCACATGGGCCACCGCCGATGTGAGTGATCTTGCGACCATTTTGGAGTACGTGAATTGCCTGCCAGCCTCGTGGGTGACTGTACCGACGGCAGCGGATGTCAAGACGGCACTAGAGGCGAACGGCTCGAAGCTAGATCACCTCTGGGAAATGACTGAGGACGATGGTGGTGTGCGGAGGCTGACCGAAAATGCCTTGGAGCAGGCACCGGCCGGTGGCGGTGGAAGTGGCACTGCAACGGAAGAGAACCAAGTCACGATCATCGGCCTACTGGAGGCAATCCAGGGCGCCGGTTGGACTACTGAAACGCTGGTGGCATTGGATGCCGCTATCGCGACCGTGACGGCCAAAACCGACCTCATCACCACGGGCAACATCACGGTGGTGTCGGCCCTCACGGCCGCAGGCGACCACTTGACGCTCTATATCGGAGATGCCTACTCCACCGAGCGAACGCAACTGCTCACGTTCATCGATTCGACCGACGCATGGCCAAGCCTGACCGGGGCGACCGTGACGTTTTTCGTGGCCAACCAGGACGGCGACGTTGAACTGACGCACGCCGGAGTGGTGACGACGAGCGGCGGGCATGTTGCCGTCACCGTGACGCTGGAGGGCGATGATACGTCGGACCTGACGGCTGGCAGGCTGAGCAAGTACGACCTGCGGGCCGAGTGGGCCGACGGCGATCGCAAGTTGCTCGTGGCACCGACGCTCTGCACGGTGATTGCTCCTATCACGCCAGACTGACGAGGAAAAGCATAGTGGACATCACCGAAAAGACCAAGGGTGCCGCACTCATCCCGCGCCAGGAGACGATCAACTGGGCCGGATTCACCGAAGGGTCGTTCACCCTCTCCTTTCAGAACACGACTACCGACCAGCTCGCCTGGAACGCGAGCTATTCTGATGTGGAGACCGCGTTGGCTCTGATTGACACCGTTGGCAGCGCGTCGTCAGGGGCCGACTACCACACGACGTGGACTCATGATTCCACGACTGGGAACGATGCCATCACGGCGAGCGATCCGAACGTGGCCGTGACGCAGGATGCCGCCTACCAGGCCGCCGTTGACGAGGTTCAAACAGTCACGTTCACTACGGCCACACTCGGGGGCTACTATCTGCTCGCCTTCGAGGGCTACACCACTTCGGCGCTGGTATTTTCATCCACGGCCAGCAGTGTTGCGGATGCGCTGATTGCCTTGGCGAGCATCGGCGCAACGAACGTATCGGTGACCAATGCGGTCGGTGGTGGGTTCGACGTGTCATTCATCGGCACGCTGGCCGCCGCCGACCAGAACATGATGACCGCGACCGACTATACGGTTGTTCTCGCCGACTTGGACCTGAGCGGCTACGTGGCAACTACGTCCGTGGTTGGCGGCCAGTACGTGTTGACGGGGAACGACAACTACACAGGCGGCACTGCTGGTACACTGACACTCCCTGCCGTGGGCAAGGTCGACACGACGGCAGGCGCATACGGCGTCGGCGGGACGGGCTCGACGCCGACCTTGGACCTCACCGACTTGGTGGCGGGCAACATCAAGGACGGCGTGACCATCAACGGCGTGTTGGGCACGTTCACGAACACGACCGACTATCAACTCAAGACTGACAGCGTTCTCATCTCGGCAATCAGCGCAACCATCGTGAAGTCGGGCGAGACGATCACGGCTACGTCTGGCGCCACGCACGTCGACGGCACCTACGATCCGATGTCCGCTGCCGTCTGGCCAGCCGTTGCCAACGTGAGCACGGTAGAGACAGCCTGGGGGCCAACAGGCGCGGAGTACGCGGGCACGCTGAATATGACGCTCTACTGCCTGATTTCCACGGTGGTCGACGCAGCCTACGTCGTGACCGGCCACGACAACCGTACCGGAGGCGACGCAGGGACGTATCCGACGACGGCCACCAGCCAGGGCGTTCAACTGGCGAGCGACCAAGCATCTGTGCTCGCCGCTGCCGAGTACATCCTGAGCGGACATAGCATCCTGGAGCAAGCCGGCACGTTGGACCTGAGCACGTATCAACTCAAGACGGATAGTGTGCTCATTTCGGCAATCAGTGCAGGCGATGTTGCGTCCGGTGCGACCATTACGGCCACGTCTGGCGGCACACACGTCGACGGCACGTTCACGCATACCACGGACTACTGCCTGATTTCAAGCGTGGTGGCTGCCGCCTACACAGTCACGGGGCATGACAACTACACGGGCGGCGACGCGGGAACATACCCGACCAC
Organism: Phycisphaerae bacterium; assembly: GCA_028706835.1. Classification (GTDB taxonomy): domain Bacteria; phylum Planctomycetota; class Phycisphaerae; order JAJVII01; family JAJVII01; genus STB-87. The sequence continues at coordinate 8,058 of JAQTVL010000124.1, forward strand.
AGCCACCAGCCAAGCCGCGCAGCTTGCGACCGACCAAGCTGCCGTGCTGGCTGCCGCAGCCTACATCCTCGAAGGCCATTCCATCCTATCTCAAGCCGGCACGCTAGACGAGGATAACGTACTGGTTGCGGGCGGTGGAACCTACGTAGTCGTGGCTGTGGGCAACGTCAAGTGGGGCACGATGTTCGGCCCGGCCAGCACGCTGGAGGGCACCTACGGGGGCACCACGGGCACGGGCACGCGGACTATCACCGTCACCATCGACGATGGCACGGACCCGCTGGAGAACGCCTGGGTGCGTCTGACGAACGGCGGGCAATCGTACACGGGCAAGACAAACGCGAGCGGCGTGATCGTGTTTGCTGTCGACGATGCTACATGGGCGGTGGCTATCACGAAGGCGGCCTATACGCACACGCCTACGACTCTGGTGGTCACGGCAAACGCTGCACCAACGTACTCGATGACCGCCGTGAGCTTCACGCCGAGCAGCCCGACCTATGTCACGGGCTATCTGTACGTCTACGATAACGAGGGCGTGGCCGAAACCAGCATCCCGATCGAGCTGGCGCTGTACACGGCATTGACCGCGGGTATTGCCCACAGCAGCGAGACGCGCATCGAGACAAGTGACGCAACGGGCCTAGTCGAGTTCACCAACCTGATGCCGGGCGCGACGTACATGGTGCGCAGGGGGTCGCGCAAGACGTGGAATCCGATCACTGCGACGGAGTATCAGCTTGAGGCTGACCTGGATGTGCTGTGGTCGCTCCTGACCATCCCAGTGGCCGCTACCGACCCATACGAGATGCCTGTCATCTGGGGCGAGGAGGTGGCGTGAGCGATTGGCGCGAACTGCATCGCTTGATATTCGGCCCTCCCAAGCAATGGAGAGCGACGCTTTGGCCCGCATACGACGCGGCCGTGGACTATGCGGATGTGATGGCGTGCATCGGCTGCGTGAACGAGACGGAGATCGCTGGGTTCGCACCAGGAACGCTGCTATGTTCAGGGGCCGACGTGCGGTTGCCTGATGGCGGGCAAGACACGATCCAGTTGGAATTCAGCGAACACTCGGATGGGTGGAAATACGCCGTGTGGGATGGCGGTCGAAAGATATACGAATTTCGGATATACCGTAACACGCGATTTGAGAGGCTGTTCCTGTGCGAGCGAGTCGAATGGCTGGAGGTGGTCGCATGAGCACCCAAGCCGCTATGCGCAAGCTCGTAGTCGAGCAGCGGCGAACCATCGCGACGCTCAAGCAGCAGATAGCGTACCTGAAGTTTGCCCTGAACAACGAGACACTGATAGCGGAGCTGGAGCGGGAGATGAGGATGCACCAAGCGATGGCGCGGAGCGAGAACTAGCATGGAACGCAAGCCCACACGACCACGACCCAACCCAACGCCTGCGGGATGTGATAGCGAAGATCGCCTCACGGAAACGTGCACGCGACTGGCGGCGAGGCTTGATGAACTTGAGGCGAGGCTTGATGAACTGGAATGGCGAGCCGAGCAAGAAGACTTGGCCGCCATGGGCGATGACCTGTAGTTCTATGGTAGGGGACACCAGACAGAGGGAGACACCCAACAGAAGACACCCTAGGGTTGGGTCGGGTCCTTCCGCCGATGCCCCGCCGCGGTAG
>JAQTVL010000125.1 GCA_028706835.1 Phycisphaerae bacterium
AATCGGATGCCCGCCCGAGCGATTCGGACGAGCCTTGGCTGTCGTTTTCGCGGCGGCCGGGAACATACACCTTGAAAGGAGCTACGGGATGGCCGCAGGACAACCGACCGAGAAGCCAGTCGAGCAGCAGGCCCGCGAGCAGACCGGCCAGCAGCAGGTTCGCCTCCGCCTCGACGAGCGGAACATGAAGACCTCCTACGCCAACGCGTTCCGATCGAACGGCACGCCCGAAGAAGTCATGCTCGATTTCGGCGTCAACGTCGTCAATCCGCCGCAGCAGGGCGAGACGCCTGAGATCGTCTTTCAGATCAGCGAGCGCATCGTGCTGAACTATTACTCGGCCAAGCGGCTGGCCATCACGCTCAGCCAGCTCATCCGCCGCCACGAGGAACAGTTCGGCGAGCTCGAACTGGACGTGGCCAAGCGCCGTAAATCCTAATAGAGATTCTTCTCGATGGCAGTGGACAGTCGGACACAGGCACAGGCCACGCAGTTGTCGGCGGATCGGCCGACATTGGCGGATATTGTCGAGCAACTGGTTCGGTTCGAGGGTCCGCCAGAGCAATTCCTGGTGAACCTGCTGGCCGTGCAGTGCCATGTCTCCAGCGCCCAGGCCGGCGCGATCCTCCGCGGCACGCCCGAAGGCAAGATCGAGGCGCTCTCGATCTATCCGCCGATGGCCCCGGAAAGCACCGCGCCGGTCTGGCTGGCCCAGGCGGTCGAGTCCTGCCCGCAGGTCATCACCACCGGGCGGACGGTCATCAAGTCCCTGCGCCAGCCGGACGAGCTCTACGGCCAACCCAGCCAGCACCACCTGATCATGGTCCCCATCCGCGGCGGGACGAACGTCCGTGGAAGCAGCGCCTTCTTTGTCGAGGCGAACGACCCGGCGGTCCTCGCCGCCATTCGCGATCGGCTGGAACTGACCAGCAGTTGGCTGAGCCTGTACGAGATGCGGCTGACGCTGGCGCGGCGGCAGGCGGACCTGCGCCGGCTGCGCGTCACGATGGAGACCCTGGTCGCGGTGAACGAGCAGGAGCGATTCGCGGCGACCGCGATGACGCTCTGCAACGAGGTGGCGTCGCGTTGGCAGGCGGATCGCGTCGGCCTGGGGCTGCTCAAGGGCCGCTACGTCAAGCTGAAGGCCCTCAGCCACACGGAGAAGTTCTCGCGCAAGCAGAAGCTCGTCCAGAACATCGAAGGGGCGATGGAGGAGTGCGTCGACCAGAACGTCGAGATCATTCATCCCGCGCCCGAAGGCGCCACTTACGTCAGCCGGGCGCACGACGAACTGTGCAAGCAGTTCGGCCCGGCCGCCCTGGTGAGCATGCCGATGCGCCGGGCCGGGCAGCCGATGGCCGTGCTCATCCTGCAACGCCCGGTGGATCGGCCGTTCAGCCTGGAAGAGCTGGAGGCGTTGCGGCTGGCGTGCGACCTGTGCACGCCCCGGGTGGCGGTGCTGCACGAGCACGACCGCTGGGTCGGCGCGAAGATGGTCAGCGGCACGAAGAAACTGGCGGGCTTCGCGGTCGGCAGCAAGCACACCTGGGCCAAGCTGGTCGCGATCGGCGTGATCGCCGTCGGGCTGTTCGTCACGCTGGCCAAGGGCACTCACCGGGCGGAAGCGCCGTTTGCGCTCGAGGCTGTCGAGCGGCAGCGGGTGTCGGCGCCGTATGACGCGTTCCTTTCTGAACTGAGCAGCAACGCCAAGGGTGACGTGATCGGCCCCGGCGACTTCGTCAGCAAGGGGACGGTCCTGGCAAGGCTGAAGACCAACGAACTCCAGGCCAAGCTCATCCGCGCCAAGGCCGAGCAACAGGGTTACCTGACCGAGGCCGAGCAGGCCAAGGACAAGGGCGAAACATCCAAGCAGCAGATCGCCGAGGCCCAGGCCCGCCGTGTCGGCGCGGAGATCGAACTGCTCAACCAGCAGATCGCCGACGCGGAAATCGTCGCGCCGATCAGCGGCCTGGTGTTGTCGGGCGACTGGAAGAACGCCAAGGGCGCCCGGCTGAAATTGGGCGACCTGATGTTCGAGGTCGCCCCGGTCGATTCGCTCTACGCCGACCTGTCGCTGCCCGAGGACCAGGTGGCCGACGTCCGCGAGGGCCAGGAAGGCGAACTCGCCACGCAGGCGGACCCCGGCGACCGCATCAAGTTTGTCGTCGAACGGGTCAACCCGGTGGCCGAGGTCGTCGAGCAGAAGAATGTCTTCAAAGTTCGCGTCCGATTGCTGGACCATCGGCCCTGGATGAAGGTCGGCATGGAAGGCGTCGCCAAGGTTTCGCTGGGCAAGGATCGCTACATCAACCTGTGGACCCGCCGACTGGTGAACTGGCTGCGGATGCAGTTGTGGCTATGAAAGGCAGTGGTCAGTGGCCAGTGGTCGGTGGTCAGAGAAAGACGTCTCGAACTGACCACTGACCTCTGGCCACTGACCACTGAATTCCCGTGCCTGTTGATCGCCCCACATTCTCGGAGTCCTGGTATCGCGTTGCGGAGTTGCGTCCGCGGCTGATTTCCACCGTGCAGATTCACCGCCAGCACTTTCGCGGGCGAACGTGGCATGTCGTCGCCGATCCGGCCAGCAACCAGTTCTTCCGGCTCAACGAAGCCGCCTATCGGTTCGTCGCGATGCTCGACGGCCGGCGAACCGTGGCCGAGGTCTGGAAGATCTGCAACGACCAGCTCGGCGACGACGCTCCGACGCAGCCTGAGGCCATCCAGTTGCTTGGCCAGCTTTACACGTCCAACCTGCTGACCGCGGAGCTGCCGCCGGACGCCGAGGGGCTGTTCAACCGCTACCACAAGCGGATCACGCGCGAAATCCAAAGCTACCTGATGAACGTGATGTTTCTGCGGATCCCGCTGATCGATCCGGACCACTTCCTCGACCGCTGGATCGGCGTGGTCGGCTGGCTGTTCTCCTGGTTCGGCGGGCTGCTCTGGATCGGGCTGATGCTCGCGGCCGGCTTCTTTCTCATCGGCCGATTCAGCCAACTGACCGACCAGTTCGAGCAGACGTTCGAGCAGGCCAAGCTGATGTCGAACCTGCCCGCGATGTACGGGGCGATGATATTCATCAAGGTCCTGCACGAGTTCGGGCATGCGTTCGCGTGCAAGAAGTTCGGCCGGCAGACGGGCACGGGCGGCGAGGTCCACGCTATGGGCGTGATGTTCCTCATCTTCACGCCCCTGCCCTACGTTGACGCCTCGAGTTCCTGGGCGTTCCGCAGCAAGTGGCACCGCATGGTCGTCGGCATGGGCGGCATGTACGTCGAGTTAGCGGTCGCCGCCATCGCCGCCATCGTCTGGGCCCACACCGCCCAGGACACGCTCATCCGCAGCCTGAGCTACTACATGATCTTCATCGCCGGCGTGTCCACGGTCCTGTTCAACGCCAACCCGCTGCTGCGATACGACGGCTACTACATCCTGTCCGACGCCCTGGAGATGCCCAACCTCTGGCAGCGGTCGCGGCAGTACGTCTATTACCTCGTCAAGCGGTACGCCTGGGGCGTTCGCCGGCCGTTCAACCCCGCCAACTCCGGCGGCGAGCGCATCTGGCTGACGATCTACGGCATCGCCTCGACGATCTATCGCTTCGTCATCTGCCTGGGCATCCTCTACTTCATCGCGGACCGGCTGTTCCTGCTGGGCGCGGTGCTCGCCTGCGTGGCGATCGTGGTGTGGGTGTTCGTGCCGATCGGCAAGTTCCTGCACTACTTGTTCACCAGCGGCGAACTGATGCGCGTCCGGGGCCGGGCCATGGCGACGACACTCGTCACCATCGGCGCGATCTTCTTCGGCCTCGGATTCATCAACGCCGCCGACCACTGCCGCGCCGAGGGCGTCATTGAGCCGATCGACATGCAGTTCGTCCACGCCCAGGCCGACGGATTCATCTCGCGCCAGGCGGCCGACTTCGTCGAGTCCGGGCGGATCGTCCGCGCCGGCCAGAGGTTGCTGGTCTCGTCCAACCCGGACCTGGAGGCGATGCGAAAGCAGCTCCTGGCTGACCGCGACCGCTACGAGGCGGAGCGCCGCCAGGCCCTCGACCAGGGCGTGCCCTCGCTGGCACGGGTGAACGAGGAGCACCTCGCCGCCGTCGCCCACAACCTGTCGCTGGTGGACGACCGGCTGGCCAAGCTCAAGCCCGCCGCCCCGCTGGCCGGGGAATGGATCTGCCCGCAGATCGAGCAGTTGTACGGCGCCTACGTCCAGGAAGGCCAGCGGCTCGGGCTTGTCGCCGACCCGACGCGGCTGATGATCCGCGCGATCGTCACGCAGAACGATGCTTGGATGATCGAGCACGTCGATCGCGAGGTCGAGTTCCGAATCCTCGGCCGGCCTGACCTGCACAAGATTGGGCAGTCGTTCAAGGGCCGGATCGAGTCGATCCTGCCGGCCGGCCAGTCGCAGCTTCCGTCGGCTGCGCTGGGCTACGCCGCCGGCGGCGAGATTCCAATCTCGCCGTCCGACCGCGAAGGCCGCAAGACCACCGAGCGAGTGTTCGAGGTCCACATCATCCCGGCCCCCGATACGCCGGTGCGGCTGCTTTCGGGCCAGCGCGTGGTGGTTCGGTTCACGACGCCGCCGAAGCCGCTGGCCACCCAGTGGTGGCGAGCGGCGATGCAGATGGTGCAGAAGAGGTTCCGGGTGTGAAGAAGCGTTCAGCGATCGGCTTTCAGCATTCAGCCAGACTGATCGCTAAGAGCTGACCGCTGAAAGCTGATCGCTGAGTGCCATGGCTTTATGACCACCATCCCCAGCACAATCTGGCAGACGCTCAGCCAGCGGGCGCCCGACAAGAAGCTGCCGCGCGGACTCGATGCGGCGTGGGACGCGGCCGCGGGATACGTCGGCCGGATCGTGCCCCGTCGGCGAATCTTCCTCCGCCAGGCGCAGCGCGTGGTGGACATGGAGAAGACGTACTCCGAGCTCACCGACGGCAAGCTCGCCCATGCGATCAGCGACGTCCGGGGCGTCTTCCGCCGCGGCCGGGAAACCCCCGACGACCTCCTGGCCGCCTTTGCCATGGTCCGTGAGGTGGCCACCCGCAAGCTCGGCATGAGGCCGTTCCTCGTCCAGGTGGCAGGGGCCCTCGCGCTCTACCACGGCTGCGTCGTCGAGATGGCCACCGGCGAAGGCAAGACCCTCACCGCGACCATGCCCGCGACGGTTGCCGGCTGGCGGGGCCAGGGATGCCACGTCATCACCGTCAACGACTACCTGGCTGCCCGTGATGCCGAGACGATGGGCGCGGTCTACCACTTCGCCGGCCTGTCGGTCGCCGCGATCACCCAGGAAGACAAGCCGCCCGAACGCCGGGCCGCCTATCACGCCGACATCACCTACTGCACCAACAAGGAAGTGACCGCCGACTTCCTGCGCGATCGGCTGACCCTCGGCCGGCTCAAGGGGCTGCCCTCGGCCCTGCTGGCCAAGATCGCCGAAGGCGCGGGCAGCGGAACGGATCGGCTGGTGCAGCGCGGGCTGCACTACGCGATCGTCGACGAGGCCGACTCGATCATGGTCGACGAATCCGTCACACCGCTGATCATCTCCGGCGACGCGCCGAACAAGGAGCAGGTGGCCGCGTTCCAGCAAGCCGTCGATATCGCCGCCCAGCTCGAACTCAACACGCACTTCAAGACCAATCCGCGGTACCGCGAGGTGGACCTGACATCCGCGGGCAAGGATCGCCTGGAGGAACTGGCGGACCCCCTCGGCGGGATATGGCGCGGCGCACGCCGGCGGGAGGAACTGGTGGTCCAGGCGCTCACCGCCCGCTACTTCTACCAGCTCGAAAAGCAATACGTCATCCAGGAAGAGAAGGTCGTGATCGTCGACGAGTTCACCGGCCGGCTGATGCCCGACCGCGAATGGCGCGACGGCCTGCACCAGGCGGTGCAGGCGAAGGAAAAGCTGGAGGTCCAGCCGCCGAAAGACACCTATGCCCGCATCAGCTTCCAGCGGTTCTTCCGCGGGTATAAGCGGCTGTCGGGCATGACCGGCACCGCCGTCGAGGCGACGCGGGAATTCTGGCAGATATTTCATCTGCCCGTTGTCGTGATCCCGACGAACCGGCCCTGCATCCGCACGCACGCCCCCGACCGCGTCTTCGCGACCGAGGCCGCCAAGTGGACGGCGATTATTGAGGAAATCCGGCGGATGCACCAGGCCGGCCGGCCGGTGCTCGTCGGCACGCGAAGCGTTCGGGCGAGCGAGCAGCTCAGCCAGTTGCTGGCGGCGGAGAACATCGAGCACCAGGTGCTCAACGCGGTGCGGCACAAGGAAGAGGCCCAGATCGTCGCCGGGGCCGGCCAACCCGCCCGCGTCACCGTCGCGACCAACATGGCCGGCCGCGGCACCGATATCAAGCTCGGGCGGGGCGTGGCCGAGGCCGGCGGCCTGCACGTGATCGCAACCGAGCGGCATGAGGCCGGGCGAGTCGACCGCCAGTTGTTCGGGCGAGCCGGGCGGCAGGGCGATCCGGGCAGCGCGATCAGCATCGTCTGCCTGGAGGACGAGTTGATGTTGCGTCACGCGCCGCACCTGTCGGCCTCGCTGCGGAAGCGGTATGGCAAGACGGATCGCGAGGTCTCGACGCGCCTGGTGCGGTCGCTGTTCAATGCATCCCAGCGCAAGGCCGAGCGGCTGGCCCTGCGGCAGCGAAAGGGCGTGTTGCGAACCGACGATTGGCTGGACGAGTATCTTGGGTTTGCCGGCAGCGAAAGCTGAGTGCTGCGATGTGGCACAGCCGCCCCGGAACCTGTGGTTCCGGGTGCGCGGCGACTGAACACGAAACAGATAACGGAGCGTCCATCATGCTGAAGCGACTGTCGTTCACCATCGGGTTGCTGTTCGCCGGTTTGCTCGCGATGGGGCTGGCCGAGGCTGGGCCCGGCGACACGCCGGCGGCCAGCGGGCAAATCACTCTCCAGCGCGGGCTCACCCGCCCGAGCAAGAAGGCCCAGCTCGCCATGCGCGTGTCCGGCGTGATCGCGACCCGCCCGGTGGCCGAGGGTGATCGCGTGCAGGCCGGCCAGCTCATCGCCGAGCTGAACAGCGAACTGGAGAAGGCCTCGCTGGCGATCAGCACGACCAAGGCGGAAAGTGATCACGAAGTGGTGGCGGCTGCGATGAGCGAGAAACAATCGCTCGTCGAGCTCGGCCGGGTGCAGGACCTGTTCGACCACAAGAACGCGACCAAGTGGGAATTGGAGAAGGCGAGCGTTGAGTCGGAGATTGCGAAACTGCGAACGCAGTACGCCCGCTTTCAGCGGCAGGTCGCCAGCCTGGAAAACGCCCGTGACGCGGTGGCGCTGAAAGAGCGGCGGCTCCTCGCCCCCTTCGCCGGCGTCATATCCAAGACGCTCAAGGAGGCCGGCGAGGCGGTTCAGGAATCCCAGCCGATCGTCGAGCTGGTGAAGTACGACCCGCTGCTGGTCGAGTTCAACGTCCCCGAGAAACTGCTCGACAGCATCAAGAAAGACGAGTTGGCCGAGGTCACCATCGAGGGGCGAACGGCACAGGCGAAGGTTATCATGGTCGACCCGCAGGTCGATTCGGCATCGGGGACCGGGCGCGTCCGGCTGGAGTTGGCGAACCCCGACGCCAAATTCAAGTCCGGTCAAGTCGCCAACGCCAAGTTCCGGCCGGGCAAGTTGGCGCCCGCGGCGCCGGTGGTGGACGACACGCCCAAGAAGTGAGGCCGGCCGCCCGCCCCCGGCTGAGCGCTCGCCCTTTGCGAGGTCTGCGGCTTCTTGTCGGGTGGATCGGCAATGTCGTCCCGGCCTCGGTCCCTCATGAGCCCGGCGGCTGACGCCAGGCACATCGCCAGCACGCAACCCACGAGCATCGGCGGCGACGCCCGCCTCGGCTCAGCCATTTTCGCCGGGTTCCACTTGATGATCGCGTCCACCAGCGCGACCGCCCCCAGGCCCATCAGCGGGGCCAGCATGCCGATCGGCGCCAGCAGCCATCGCCCGTGCGGCTGGAACACCGACAACTGCGCGACCGCGAGCAGGTAGATTGTCCCGCAAATCTGCCACGGCCCCCAGGCGAGCAACTCCCGGCGATAGCGCACCAGTCCCGCGACCACGAAGAACATGCCCACGTAGCTGCTACGCTGGCTGGTGTTGTTGGCAATCGCCTTGAAGAAATTCCGCGGCCAACGGGTGAGAATTCGACCCAGGTGATTGCCGACCACCTCGGCCTCGGTCTTGCCCTTGCCGATCGGCATCGATTTCTGCTCGGTCGTGCCGATCTCGTGGGCCAGCAACTGGCCCGCGTTTCGGCGAATCGTGAACTTGTGATCGTCCAGGCTGATCATCGTCACGTACGGCCCCGCCAGCAGCAGCAGGCCGACAGCAAACATTAGCACCGCCCGAATCGCCTCGCTCCAAGACATCGCCCGGCGGATGGCGGCAACGACTGTCAGGAACAGCGTCGCGGGAAGCAACAACAACGCCTCGCTCCGAGTCAGGAATGCCAGGCCCGCCAGCACCCCAGCCGCAAGGAAAGCGCCCACCCTGCGACCCAGCAGATCGCTACCCGCTCTGCGGTACAGCAACCCGCACAGCAGCATCTCGACCGAATAGAGGAACAGTCCGGCGTAGAGCGTCTCGGACAGCGGCTTGGCTGAGAACTCCACCGCGATCCGCGAGACGGCGAACAGCGCCAGCCCAGCCAGCGCGATCCGCTCGTCGCCGAGGCGGCGGAGAATCAGCCAGGCGGGGCGCAGCATCCACAGCCCGCCCACAAACGCCAGGCAGTACGCGGCCTCGATCATCCGAACATCCGCGCCCAGGTGGCGGCCCGCCACCGTCAGCAGGGCCATCAGCCCCGAGAACATCGGCGGCTTGCGATGCCGGTGGAACCACTCATCGACGGCCGCCCAGCGGTCCTCGGTCCAGGAACTGAACGCATAGGTGAGCGACTCCGCCTGCGATGCGAACGAGTTGATGTCCGGCGGCGCGAGCTCTGCCCGCCAGCGCACCAACATCCCGACGCGGAACACGGCTGACCCCGCGACAATAGCGAAGATGATCCAGAATCGCCGCGTGGCGGTAAGCGTGCGCAACGCCGCCGGAGCGTCACGGCCCAGGCTCGGCAACGTTTCGTCGGCGGTCTTTTCCATTCGCGTATCTGCCCTGCCGATCGCCTGGCGATTACGGTGAAGGTTGTTATCAGGCATGCGCGCGAGTATACTGCGTCCCCGGCCCGGAAGTCAACGCCGCCAACGGAGTGACCATGGAACCGCCATCGTTCTATCTGTCGGTCGTCATCCCGGTCTTCAACGAGTCCGCCAACGTCTTTTCGACCGTGGCCCGCGCCCGCGAGGTGCTCGACACCCTCGGGCCCGACCGGCCCTACGAACTCCTGCTCGTCAACGACGGCAGCACCGACGACACGCTGGCCCAGGCCGAGAAGTGCGCCGCCGCCAACTCCGTCCTGCGCGTGACCGGCTATCCCGTCAACGCCGGCCGGGGCAAGGCGCTCCGCACCGGCTTCGCCGCCGCCCGCGGGCGGTTCGTCTGCGCCATCGACGCCGACCTGTCCTACGATCCGAAGTACATCCTCGACCTCCTCGCGGCCCTCGAATCGCACCCGGATACCGACTTCGCCATCGGCTCGCCC
>JAQTVL010000126.1 GCA_028706835.1 Phycisphaerae bacterium
CGTTTGGCCATGGCCATGCGCCCTATGATGCGCAGGCGAGGGGGAGGGCGCAAGTATTTTATATATAATACTTTACGAAGAAGTATTCCATCTTCCGTCCAGCAAACCGCGTGCCGAACAGGATTGGAGATGTCCCCGTCTTGCGTCCGTGCTCCCGCAGATCGCCGGCAGGTAAGCTGCCGGTGCCACCCGGGCGCGGGGATTCGCGGCAGGAACTGGCCGTCTGGGCAAACCATAGTGAGGGCATCGTGTCCCCGAATTAAACGGGGGGGCCGGCCGGCATGTGACGGGCCGGGCGGGGGTTGCCGAAAAAATTCATAGTTAGTGAGTGCTATTGTTCCACGTGGAACATTGCTCGGGGAACCCCTCTCCCTTACTCCCTCCCCCCGAGGGGAGGGAAATCGGAGTCATGTTCCACGTGGAACATTGCGGGCGGGCTGAACGGACCCCCACCCCCGCCTTCGGCGGGACCTCCCCCGCTACGCGGGAGAGGCGTGATACGAGGATTGTTCCACTCCGTCCTTTTTGTGGAGTGCGGTAGCGTAGCTACCGCTTTGGTCCCCGCAACGTCGCCCCTGCCTGCCAAAGATGGCACTCCACAAACAGCGAAGAATCATTCTTGCCACCGAATCTGGCCATGCTCGCCGGAGGCGTTTCCCTCGGGGTCCTACTCGACACCCGCCGGTCTGTTCGCTACCATGCTGGGGTCCAATTTCGTGGTGCCCCAACGGTCCGAAAGGTTGCAGTTGCCATGGCTGATTGTCCGATAAAAGTGCGGATACGGCGTAAGCCCGGCTGCGCCGATCTGCCGTTGCCTGCGCCGGCGAGCGAACATGCGGCTGGGCTGGACCTTGCGGCGGCGGTGGAGTCGCCGGTGACGCTGGCGCCGGGCGAGATCAGGCTGATACCGGCTGGGTTTTACATGGCGCTGCCGGTCGGGTGGGAGGCGCAGATCCGGCCCCGATCCGGGTTGGCGCTCAAGCACGGGATCACGTGCGTGAATTCGCCGGGGACGATCGATGCGGATTATCGCGGCGAGGTGGCGGTGATACTGGGCAACCTCGGGCCGGCGGCGTTCACGGTGACCCGCGGCATGAGGATCGCCCAGATGGTCATCAAGCCGGTGCATCGCGTGGAACTGGAGGTCGTCGAGGACCTCGACGACACCGCCCGCGGACACGGCGGGTTCGGGCATACAGGGATGTGAAGAAGCTGTCAGCGGTCAGCGTTCAGCGGTCAGCAGGAAACCAAGAAGAAGAAGCGGTCAGCGTTCAGCGGTCAGCAGGAAACCAAAGAGCTGAGAGCTGAACGCTGAAAGCTGACAGCTTTCCCAACGGAAGTGATCTATGGCACGAAACGAAGAATCCTCCCATTCGCATCGCGTGCTCCGCAGCACGGTCGGGCTGGTCGGGCTGGTGGCCAGCCTGTTCCTGCTGGTGGCGCTGGTTTCGTTCAGCCCGTACGACCCGCCGAGCCCAAAGGCGGGGGTGTGGTCCCGGCCGCCGCACAACTGGTGCGGGCCGGCGGGTGCGTTCCTGGCGTATCACCTGTTCTACTACGTCGGCAGCGGGGGCTATACGCTGCTGCTGTTCACGGTGGGCGGGTTCGGCTGGTTCATGGTGGCGCAGCGGGTGCCGGATGCGTATCTGCGGGTGATCGGGGTGGCGCTGCTGGTGGTGTCGACGGCGTGCGCGGCGGCGCTGGTGAGCCCGGCGGACGCGACCTCGCTGCCGGAAGGCAACGGCGGAGTGGTGGGGGTGGCGGTGACCGATTTCCTGGCGCGATACTTCAATACCTTCGGCACGGTGCTGGCGCTGATCGGGTCAGCGGGCGTGGGGCTGGTGTTGGCGGCGGACGCGATCGTCGTCGCGTTGCCGCGGTGGCTGGCCAGCGCGTTCCGCCACAGCAGGCCCGCGATGGCGATGGCGGCGAACGCGACCGGCCGGCTGGTCGCGAGCATCCCGGCGGCGATGCAGAGCCAGGCGGCGACGGCTGCGCCGCCGGTGGTGAGCCGGCCCAAGCCGACGCGGCCCGAGCCGCCGCAGGTGGCGGACGCGGTGATCGCCCCGACCGACGACCTGCCCGGCCCGCCGCTGGACCACGAGCCGCTGGACCTCGACGACGTCGAGCCGGAGGAGGTCGAGGCGGACGAGCCGGTCGTCGAGGACGACGAGTTGCCGATGGTCGAGTCGCCGGCGAGGCCCGTGCCGTCGAAGGTTCACGAACTGGTGATCCGATCGGCCAAGCCGCAGGCGAAGCCGGCGACCGATCCGCCGCCGAAGATGGTCGGCGACTACACTCTGCCGCCGCTGGGGCTGCTGAAAGACCCGGCGGGGAACTACGCGGCGGAGCAGGAGGAGATCGTCCGCGGCAAGGCGATCGAGCTGGAGCACACGCTGGCGGAGTTCGGCGTGTCGGCGCAGGTGGTGCAGATCGACACCGGGCCGGTGATCACCATGTTCGAGCTGGACCTTGCGGCGGGGACGAAGGTCAGCCAGATCGTCAACCTCCAGAACGACATCGCGCGTTCGCTGGCGGCGCAGACGGTGCGAATCGTGGCGCCGATCCCGGGGAAGCGCACGGTGGGCATCGAGGTGCCGAACGTCAACAAGGAGCAGGTCCGCATCAAGGACCTGATCGAAACCAGCGGCAGCAAGCCGAACATGTTCCTGCCGATGTACCTGGGCAAGGACGCCAGCGGCGACGTGCTGGTCGAGGACCTGGCGCGCATGCCACACATGCTAATCGCCGGGACCACCGGCTCGGGCAAGAGCGTGTGCATCAACACGATCGTGATGAGCATGCTGCTGACCCAGAGGCCCGACCACGTCAAGATGATCCTGGTCGACCCGAAGGCGGTGGAGATGGTCGCCTTCAAGGACCTGCCGCACCTGCTCTGCCCGATCGTGACTGACATGCACAAGGCGGCGGCCATCCTGGAATGGGCGGTCACCAAAATGGAGGAGCGGTACGAACTGCTGGCTGAGGCCGGCGTTCGCAATATCTCGTCGTTCAACCGGCTGACGCCGGAGGACGTCTACAAGCGGTTCGGGGCCGAGAGCGAGGAAGACAAGGCCCGCGTGCCGACGCACATGCCGTACATGGTGATTATCATCGACGAGCTGGCGGACCTGATGATGACGGCGGCCAAGGAGGTCGAGCACTTCATCATCCGGCTGGCGCAGAAGAGCCGTGCGATCGGCATTCACCTGGTGGTGGCGACGCAGAGCCCGCGGGTGAACGTGGTGACGGGGCTGATCAAGGCGAACATGCCCTGCCGCTGCTCGTTCCGCGTATCGAGCAAGCAGGAAAGCCGGATCGTGCTGGACCAGAACGGCTCGGAGACGCTGCTCGGCGAAGGCGACATGCTGTTCCTCAAGCCCGGCACCGCCAAGCTGGTGCGGGCCCAGGGCACGCTGGTGGACGACGAGGAGATCGCCGCGATCATCGGCCGACTCAAGGAAGTCGCCAAGCCGCAGTTCAGCCAGGAGCTGATCCAGCTCAAGGCGAAGGCGCCGGAAGGGGCGGGCGGCGGCGAGGGCGAGGGCGGCGGCACGGGCGAGCGCGACGAGTTGTTCGACCAGGCCACCGAGATCGTGCTCCAGAACCAGCGCGGCAGCGTGTCGCTGCTCCAGCGCAAGCTGGGCATCGGCTATGGCCGGGCGGCCCGGCTGATCGACCAGATGGCGGAGGCGGGCCTGGTCGGCGAGTACAACGGGTCGAACGCCCGCGACGTGCAGATGACGCTGGAGGACTGGCTGGCCCTGAAGCGCCAGGTTTCCCGCGAGCAGAATGAGGGGATGGAGTAGAGGCGGTTGAGGCGTCGCGAAATCCGGAAAGAAGAAGCCCAGGGACGGCAGTCCCTGGGCTTTGTTATTTCGGGGGGCGCCGCCTAGTTCAGCATCGGCGCGGGCATGGGGACTAGTTTGCCGCGGATGGGGGCGTTCCGAACGGGGGCGTTGTCCGCCGGCTGGGTGGTCAGCTTCATTTCCTTCACGTTGGTCGGCGGCTTGGCGGCCTCGTCGTCGGGGGGCGGGGCGCCGAGGCGGACCGGGTTGCCGGCTTCGAGCAGCGACTCGAGTCGCTCCCGGGTCTCCTCGGCGGAGGCGGTCTTGGAGGCCTCCTGCACCGCGGCCCGCGACAGCGGCCAGAGCGACGTGATCAACTCATGGGCCTGCTGGCGCCGGGCATATTGCGGCGAGTTCAGTTCCGGGATCAGCCTGGCTCGCAGGTGCTGCGTGAACGCCTTCTCGTCGGCGAACGGCGTCTTCTTCCACATGGCCGCCAGGTCGTTCTCCTGCCCCAGCGGCGCCAGGCCGCGGTAGGTGATCTTCGCGATGTGCAACTGCGAGAACATTCCCGTCAAGCCGATGCGGGTCTTCTCGTTCAGCGTTGACGGGCTGCCCAGCTCAATCGACGTCGCGAACTTGTCGCGCTTGCAGACGGCCTGGTTGCCGGCGAGCTGGAGCGTCACCTGCACCAGTTTGCCCGGCGCCACGGCCTGGTTGTCGCCGAAGTTCTGCTTGACGTTGTCAGTCAGCATGCGGAACGACTGCATCATGCCGTTGCCGCCCGACGCGAACACGTAGTTGTAGTCGTATTGCCCGATGCCCTGGACATCATGGCTGAACCAGAGCGACGCGTACAGGTTGGAGAAGACGCGGGCGTTTGCGGCGGCGCCGATCTTCCGCATCATCGGGTCGGCCTGCAACCACACGACTACCTGGATCGCCTGGGCGTCTTTGATCGCCTCGGGCATCGCGCGATAAACGACCGCCTGCGACTGGACTGTCGGCTCGACGATCATCTTGCCATCGGCGAACCGGATCTTGCCGTTGACGCACTGCCAGGGGTTCTTGTCGGGGGCTTTGTCGAAGGTTTCGATGATGGCGGGGCCCCACTTCCGCCGTAGCGACTCCGCGGCGATGGAGCTGACCGCCTTCAACTCGCGCGACATGAGGTCCGGCGCCGAGGCCGGCGGATTCGCACGGGCGACTGACGCCCAGGCGATCGCGGTCGCCGCGGCCAGGACGAAGGCAATGGTTTGAGCGAGCTTGTTCAATCGGTCACCGCAAGGGCATTGGCATCGGCATGCCCTTCATCCCGCCGCCGACCGGCTGGGTTGCCGGCGGTTTCGGTTTGTCGGTCTTCTCGTCCTCGGGCAGGTCGGCTGCCGCCGGGTCCTTGATCTCATCAGGCCGGGTGGTCGCCATCTGCACGGGAGGAACGTGGCTCAGGAGCGAACTGATTCGCAACTGCCCCTCGGCCGTCTTCGCCCTGCCGTCGGCGGCCTGGATCGCCGGCTTGGACAGCGGATAGATGGCCATCAGCAGTTGAGTCGCGGCGTCCCGCGGCAGGTACTTCGGATCGTCCAGCCGCTGGATCGCGGTGCGTCCCAGAAAGTCGGTCAGCGCCTTCTGGTCGGCAAACGGAGCCTTCCTCCATTCTTCACGGAAATCCTGGTTCTTTATCGCTGCCAACCCCCGGTAAGCGACCTGCACGACGGCGAATCGGCCTCCGTAGGCCAGAAAACTGATCTGCGACTCCGCGCTCAGCTTGAACCAGATCGGCGAGTCGACCTCCTGCTTGAGCGGGGGGTTCTTGTCGCGTTCGCAGCGGATCTGGCGGGGCAGCACCTCCAACACCACGTGTACGGTCTTCCCCGGCTTGATGTTGTCGATCTGGATGGCCTGATACAGATTCAGTTCGCCCGCCTGAATCTGGTGTACGTTGCCGTTGATCGAGGTGGCGAACTGATAGTGAAACTGGTAGGGATTCTGGCCGGTGCCAAGCAGGAGCGCGTTCTGGTAGTTCGCCGCCGGTTGGTTCTGGCCGGGGAACTTCATGGGCAGCGGTTGGACCCAGGCGTCGATGCGGATGCCCTCGGATCCCTTGAGTTCCTCGGGGATGGCGCGGGACACCATTGCCTGGCCCAGGTTCGCCTGGCCTTTGACCAGGAGTTTACCGTCTTTGTATTCCAGCGTCCCGCCCTGGGTGATCTTCCAAGTCTCCTTTGCGGGCGCCTTCTCGAAGGTCTCGACGACGGCGGGGCCCCACTCGCGCTTGTTCATCTCGCGCGCGATGGCGGTCAGCGCCTTCACGTCGTCCGGCGGGAGCAGTTCCGGCAGGGTCGTCGGGGCCGCCGACGCGATCGGGCCGGGCGCCATGCTCATCGCCGCCAGGCACAGCACGCATTGCATCAGCCGAGCATTCATCTGGCCTCCGGTTGGCTGGCTGGGGGCTTCCATGTCCCCGGCGGCGTCTCGTCCAGTTTGCAGAGATCGACCGTCACAGGCAGCGGCAACTCGCTCACCCGCCGCAGCCGCTGGGCCACCTCGCCGTCCGGGACGGAGGAGGTCAGGCCCAGTTTGATCGCCGGGCCGGACAGCGGCTGCAACTGCCGCAGCAGTTCCATCGTCTGCTCGCGGACCTTGTAGCTGCGATGGGCCAGGTTGGGGATCACCCGGCTGAGCATGAACTGGTCGAGTTCGCCGGCGTCCGCGAAACCCGCCTTGCGAGCGGCCTTGTCCAGGTCCGCGCGACTCATCGACGACACGGGCGTCCGGTAGGACATCTGCGCCACCCGGAGCTGCCCGCAAGTCCCCTTGAACCCAACGCGGGAATCGGCGGCTAGTTTCATCTTTGCGCCGGCATTCCAGGTCAGCGGCGGGCAGCCGTCGCGCTGGCCCCGCAGTTCCCCGCCGATGACCGAAAGCGAGCAGTGTACCAGTTTGCCCCACGGCATGGGCTCGAGCTTCATGACGAAGTCGGCGTAGCCGTGCAGGAACTGCTGGAGCTTGCCCGTCTCGCCGTGGGCGAATTCGTAGAGGACGTAACTCTCCGGCTGGATCGTGACCAGCCCCTGGGCCTTCTCGGGCGCCTGGGTGGTGTTCAGAAACAGGCCGACCCGCTGGAGTTTGTTGTCCGAGTTGGACAGCTCGATCCAGAAATCGATCCGCACGTTGGTCGCGTCGAGCAGGTCCTTCGGCAGCGGGCGCTCCATCTGGAAGCCCTTGGCCCCAGCCACGACCAGGCGGCCGTCCTTGACTTCGCCCTGGCTGTTGGTGAACGTCCAGGATTTCTCGCAGCCGGGCTGGTCGAACCGCTCGACGATGGGGTCCGACCACTGTTGCCGGCGAACGTCGGCGCAGGCGTCGGCAATGCGGGCGATGCGGACCTGGTCCGGCTGGGTGGCCGGCGGCGCAGCCACGGCCGCGATCTGCCAATACAAAGCGATCGCCAGGGCCGGCGGGAGCGCCGCCAGGCGGGATCGAATTGCCCGCTGGCGGGATTGCATAATCTGATATGATACGGCCGGTAAGCGCCCGCGAAAAGACGAATCGGGGCGTTCCAGCGACTGGCGTGGGCAGGGTCTTCCATTGAATCGTCACATCCGCCGCATCCTGATTATCAAGCCGTCCGCCTTGGGCGATGTGGTCCATGGCCTGCCGGTGCTGCACGGGTTGCGGACGGCCTACCCGGACGCCCACATCGCGTGGATGATCCGCCCTGCCTACGCCGACGTGATCCGCGGCCACCGCGAGCTCGACGAGATTATCGACTTCGACCGCAAGCACTTCGGCCGGATGCTCTGGTCGTGGCGGTCCGCACGCGACTTCTGCCTGTGGGTCGGGGACCTGGCCCGCCGGAAGTTCGACCTCGTCGTCGACCTCCAGGGGCTGCTTCGCACGGGGATATTCTCGTGGTTCAGCCTGGCCCGGCGACGGATCGGGCCGGCGAACGCGCGCGAGTGCAGTTGGCTTTTCTACAACCAGCGGGTCCGCTCGGCCCCGGGCGTGGTCCACGCGGTTGACAGGAATTACCTGTTCGCCGTCCCGCTGGGTTTTGATAGTGTCCCGCCGACCTTCGAACTGCCCATCGGCCAGCCGGCACGCGACTCGGTTCGCGCCCGGCTGATGGATGCGGGCCTGCCGCCCGGGCGACCGTTCGCGGTGCTCGCGCCGGGGGCGTCGTATGAATCGAAGCGTTGGCCGGCGGATCGATTTGCACGCGTGGCGGAGCACCTGGCGGATCGCGGGATTACGCCGGTCCTGTCCGGCGCGCCGAACGAGGCAGCCATTGCCGCCCAGGTTCGACAAGCCAGCCGGGCGCCGCTGGTTGACCTGGTCGGCAGGACGAACGTCAAGGAAGCGATGGCGTTGCTGGAGAACGCCACGGTGGTGGTGAGCAACGACAGCGGCCCGATGCACCTTGCGGCGGCGCTGGGCCGGCCGCTGGTCGCGATCTTCGGGCCAACCGACCCGGCGCGGACGGGCCCGTTCCGTCGGCCTGGCAGCGTCGTGCGGGCGGTCAATGACACGAGCCACAACTACCGCCACAGCGACACCACGGCGATCTGCGCGGTGACGGTGGAGATGGCGCTGGCGACGCTGGATCGGGAGTTGCAGGACGCGAAAATCTCGCGATGATAAGCAAGCGGTCAGCGATCAGCTTTCAGCGTTCAGCTTCAAGGCTGTTGCTGACCGCTGACCGCTGAACGCTTCTTCGCAGTGATACCATCGCCGGTCGGCGGATCGGCGGGAGCTTGGGATGCTGGATTGGGCGCAACAGTTCATCGAGCACAACGCCGTCTGGGCGTACCTCATCATCGTCGTCTGGACGTTTCTGGAAGGCGAGACGATCGTCATCATCTGCGGCATGCTCGCCGCCAGGCAGAATGGGCCGCACATCGTCGGCGTGATCCTGTCGGCGCTGGCCGGCAGCCTGGCGGGCGACCAGACCTGGTTCTTCGTCGGCCGCTACAAGGGCAAGAAGTTCCTCGGTCGCCGGCCGTGGTTGCAGGCGAAGGCAGACAAGGTGCATCGCCTGCTGGAACAGTGGCACACGCTGCTGATCCTGGGATTCCGGTTCCTCTATGGGCTGCGAAACCTGACGCCGTTCGTGCTGGGCATGGGCGAGGTGAAGACCCGCCGGTTCGTGATCCTCAACGTCATCGGCGCGACGGTCTGGGCGGTGACCTTCGGCCTTGGCGGTTTCGTCTTCGGCAAGGCATTCGAGACCTACCTGCACGAGCACTACGGCAAGGGGTTGCTGGGCGTTTGCGGGCTCGTGTTCATCATCTGGATGACGCGGCTGCTGATCCGGGTGCGCCGCGCCCGCAAGGGCCGCGAGGCCCTTGCCGCCGCCGGTTCCGCGTCCGAGCCGCCCATCCCCCCATCGGAGCAGGGCCAATGAGTTCGCTGCGCGATCGGCTGGTGCTCGTCTCGCAGTCGCCGCAGCGGAGTCAGTTGCTGCGCGAGGCGGGCTACACATTTGAAACCGTCACGCCGGCGTTCGAGGGGCCCGAGGGCCAGCCGCTGCACCAGGCGCCGGCCCAGCACGCCCAGGCGCTTGCCTACTTCAAAGCGGCCTCGGTGGCGGACCGGTTTCCGGACCGGCTGCTGCTTGGCGCGGACACGGTCGTGGCCGCGGGCGGCGAGATGTTCGGCAAGGCGGCTGATCGCGATGACGCCCGGCGGATTCTGCGCGTGCTGACCAGCCGGCCGCACGAGGTGATTACCGGCGTGGCGCTGCTGGCCCCGGCGTTGGATCGGCGGGTCATCGCCGACGCCGTCACCCGCGTGACGATGCGCCCGATGAGCGC
>JAQTVL010000127.1 GCA_028706835.1 Phycisphaerae bacterium
GGTCGTTGTCGAGCAGGGTAATCAGGCGGGCCAGCGCCCGCCGGTCGCCGGACTTGAATCGGTCGAGGAGTTCACGCTGCTGATCGGTCATCGGGCAACCGTCGATTCGCCGGTGCGCCGCGCCCAGCGCTGCTGGATGAACGACACGATGTCGGCCAGCCCGCTCCCGGGCCCGAACACGCGGGCCACGCCGAGCTTTTCGAGCATCGTGTAATCGTCCTGCGGCACGATGCCGCCGACGATGACGTCGATGTCGCCGGCGGCGCCCGCAGCCCGGAGCGCGTCAAACACCTTGGGCATCAGCGCTGTGTGCGAGCCGGACAGGAACGAGAGGCCCAGAAACCCGGCGTCCTCCTGGACCGCGGATCGAACCACGGCCTCGGGCGACTGCCACAGGCCGGTGTAGATCACTTCCATGCCCGCGTCGCGCAGCGAGCGGGCGACGACCTTGATGCCGCGGTCGTGGCCGTCGAGCCCGACCTTGGCCAACACCACACGGATGCGTCCGGGTTTGGAGTGCTTGCTGGGTTGCGAACTCTGCGTCATATTTCACCAGTCGCGAGCGCCGCGATATTCGCCATAAACCTGCTTGAGCGCGTCGACCATTTCGCCGACCGTCGCGTAGGCCTCCGCGGCCTCTATCATCGGCTCGATCGTGTTTCCGTCCGCAGCGGCCACGGATTTCAGTTTGGCCAGCGACGCGCCTACAGCCGCGCCGTCGCGGGTCCGCTTCAGTTCCGCCAGCCGGGCCACCTGCCGCTCCTCGGTCGTCGGGTCAATGCGGTGCACCGGAATCGGCGGGGCGTCTTCGACGAACGCGTTCACGCCGATCACCTGCCGCTCTCCCGCGTCGATCTGCCGGGCCAGCCGATACGCGGTTTCCGCGATCGATCGGCGGAAGAACCCCTGCTCGATCGCAGCGATCATCCCGCCGGCCTCATCGATCCGGCGGAAAATGTCGTAGGCCTCCGCCTCGATCCGGTCGGTCAGGCTCTCCACGAAGTACGACCCGCCCAGCGGGTCAATCGTGTTCGCCACGCCCGTCTCACATGCAATCACCTGCTGCGTCCGCAGGGCGAGGGTGACCGCATCCTCGGTCGGCAGCGAGATGGTCTCGTCCATCGAGTTGGTGTGCAGCGACTGCGTCCCGCCGAGCACCGCCGACAACGCCTCAAACGCGGTTCGCACGACGTTGACCATCGGCTGCTGCTCGGTCAGCGAGCAGCCCGCGGTCTGGGCGTGGCAGCGCATCAGCAGCGAGCGGTCCTGCCTGGCCCCGTAGCGGTCCCGCAGTTCGCGGGCCCAGATTCGCCGGGCGGCCCGGAACTTCGCAATCTCCTCGAAGAAGTCCGAGTGGGCGTTGAAGAAGTAGCTCAGCCGGGGCGCAAAGTCATCCACGTCCAGCCCGGCCTTGATGCCCTGCTCGACGTAGTGGAACCCGTCGGCCAGCGTGAACGCCAGTTCCTGCCCCGCCGAGCTGCCGGCCTCGCGAATGTGATAGCCGCTGATGGAAATCGGGTTGAACTGCGGCACGTGCCTGGCGCAGAACGCCATGCTGTCGACAATCAACTTGACCGACGGCTCCGGCGGATAGACGTATTCGTTCTGGGCGTGGTATTCCTTGAGGATGTCGTTCTGGAGCGTGCCGCGAAGCTTGTCCCACGGCACGCCCTGCCGGCGGGCCACCGCCAGATAGAACGCGAACAGGATGTTGGCCGGCAGATTGATGGTCATCGACACCGACGCAGCGGCCAGGTCGATGCCGTCGAACAGCCGCTCCATGTCGGCCAGCGAATCGATCGCCACGCCGCATCGCCCCACCTCGCCCAGCGCGGTCGGGTGGTCGCTGTCCACGCCCATCAGCGTGGGCAGGTCGAACGCGACGCTCAGGCCGGTCTGGCCCTTGGCGACGAGGAATTTGAACCGCTCGTTGGTGTCCTCCGCCGTGCCGAACCCAGCGAACTGCCGCATCGTCCACAGCCGGCCTCGATACATCGTGCTGTGGATGCCGCGCGTAAACGGGAACTGCCCGGGATAGCCGAGCTTTTCACCGTAGTCGAATTCGCCGAGGTCTGCCGGCGTGTACAACGGCTCGACCGGCTGGCCGGACAGCGTTGTGAACGCCCCCGCCCGCTGGCGGGACTGCGCCACATCCGCCTCGTATTTCGCCTGGGGAGATTGGTCCGCGTGACTGGTCATCAACAACTCGTCGAAAAGTGCAGCGTGGCCAGACCGTCCGTCGGCCGGCCGTCTTTTGAACCCGACAATACTAACGCCCGAACCGGCGTTTTCAAGCGCGAGATGAGTTCATTCCGGCTGCAATTCGACGTAATCCACCGCCATGCCGACCGCCACGATCTTGTACTTCCCCGGCGGCACCGCCACCACCGTCTCGATCGCGCTCGTGTCGCGATCGAACACCACCGCCTTGCCGCCCGAGGCGTCCTTGAAATCCTTCACCACAGCCTTGGTGATCGTTGCGAAACTCTCCGCCTCGATCCGCACGGGGGCGCCCGCCTTCACGCCAACCGACGGCGCCGTGTCCTTCGGGCCCGCAGGCGTCTGGCAGCCGATCATCAGCGTCGCAGCGAGAACAACGGCCGATCGCATCATGGGTACGCCTCCAGCGTTAGATTAGTCGCAATTGTAATCGACTGGTGGGCGGTCGCAAGAGCAAGGATTCCAGCGGCGCATGACCGTTTCTGCGTACACGATGCACGCCGGTCTTCCTGTTTAGCCGCACGACCGAAGGTCGGCGTTGGCCCCGCGCGCCGACCTTCGGTCGTGCGGCTAAACGGGGTCGATCGGATCGCCATGACGGTCAGGTGCCCAATTCAGCAGCGGCTTATTTCACCAGCACCAGCCCGAAGTAGTGCTGCCGGTCGCAGGGGCTGCGAACCACCTCGATCTTGAACCCGTTCCGCCGGGCGGTCGAGAAGACATCCACCCCGCAAGCCTCCATCGCCGGGCGGGCCTGATGCGGATGGCGGCAGCCCTTGTCGAACGCGCACACCTCGCACAGTTCGCAAGGCCCGCTGCCGAACCCGAACGCCTTGAAGCAGCCGGCCAGGAACAGCTCGCGCTCCATCATCGCGGCCACCCGCTTGGTCTTTCCGTCGCGGCACTCGAACAGCACCGCCACTTTGTACTCGTCGAGCATCCGCCGGGTCTTGGACGGAGCGGGCGTATGCGGCGGGCAGACCAGCGACGAGCCGAAACTCCCGCAGCCGAACTGGCATTTCCAGGCGACCCATGGGCCGGTCTTCACCATCTTCGGCGAGACCACCTTGGCCGCGGTGGCGCCGAACTTCACGGCCATCTGGACCAGTTCCTTGCGGGTGAAGTTTCGACGCGCCCGAACCTTCTTGTTGCTGTCAGCCATGTTTGTCTCCCGCCCCGGCGCCCGATGGGTCTAAAGAAAGGTTCTTGTATTATACCCAACGTCCCGCGGTTTCGCGAAACGGCAAGCCCGGCAGCCGGGCAGCCGGGGCGTCGCCGTCCGAGCATCACGCCTGACGCCGCGTTGCGCCTTTGCCTGACGCCGGCGTACGGTTGGCCCTGAAAACACCGTAGATTCGCAGCACGACTGTATGCCGCTGTAACCCGCAGCATCCGACAGCAACGCCAACTGCCGGCCTGCCAACGACTTACCGATCGCGGTCAGCCAACGCACGCCAAGGCGGTTCCCGGCAATTCAGCCGGGGCGCCTTGACTCCGGATCGACCCACCCGGCGGCGTGCGGCTACGGTCACGCCAGACCCCTTAGCCGCGGTGCCGGCAAACGCTCCGCCAGGTGGCGGGGATGCCACACTCACATTGCAGCGCGGGTTGTCGGGGCGGGCGGGGGTGGGTAGAATCCGCGAAATGATCGAGGTCCTCGGGGCGGCAGGTCGTGAGTCGATGAGCAAGAAGACGTTCAACAGCAAGAAGCGCCCCGCCGGGGGCGGGCGCGGCGGGGCAGGCGAAGGGCATGTCCCCGTGCTGCTGAACGAGGTGCTCCACACCCTCGCGCCCCAACCGGGGCAGGTCGTCGCCGACTGCACGCTGGGCTCGGGCGGGCACGCGGCTGCGCTGGCCAAGGCGGTGCAGCCCGGCGGGCGGGTCGTCGCGTTCGACCTGGACGTCTGGAATCTCGAAAAGGCCCGCCGCCGGCTGGAAGCGATGCACCTGCCGGTCAGCACGCACCACGCGAACTTCACCGAGATCGCCGCAGTGATGGCGGCTGAGGGGTTGGACGGATTCGACATCATCTTCGCCGATCTGGGCGTTTCCAGCATGCAGATCGACGACCCCGCCCGCGGCATGAGCTACCGATACGACGACGCCCCGCTGGACATGCGCATGAACCCAGCCGCCCCCCGCACGGCGGCGGACCTGCTGATGTCACTGACCGAGGCCGAGCTATCCGCGGCCCTGTGGGAATTGGCGGACGAGCCGGATCACGCGAGGATCGCCCAGTGGCTGGTCGGGCAGCGAAAGACCAGGCCGATCACCACCACGGGCCAACTGAAGGAACTGGTCTTCGCGGCGAAGGGCATGGTCGAAAAGATCTGGAACAAGACGGCTGCCTACGAGGAGGCCCACCCGGCGATGCGGACCTTCCAGGCGCTGCGAATCCTGGTCAACGACGAACTGGCGTCGGTGCGCGAACTGCTCCGCCTGGCCCCGACGCGCCTGCGCCCCGGCGGGCGGATCGGGGTCATCAGCTTCCACAGCGGCGAAGACCGGCTGGTGAAGACGGCCTTCCGCGACGGATACGTGCAGGGGCAATACGAGGCCTACAGCGGGCAGCCGATCAGACCCAGCAGCAGAGAGGTCCACCACAATCCCCGGAGCAGTTCGGCGAAGTATCGCTGGGCGAAGGTCGGTTTGACGCGAAGGCAAAACGCCTCGCCGGCGGAGCGGGCACATGGATGAACTGGATGTGCTTGTCCGAAGTCCATCTTTTTGTGGAGTGCGGGAGCGCAGCTCCCGCTGTGGATGTCGAGCTTGAGAGCACGGCCGGCGACAAGAATTGCCGAACGGCAAGCGGAAGCCGGCGCGTTGCGGGGACTGCCAACCCGCGACTGGAAACCACAGCGGTAGCTTCGCTACCGCACTCCACAAACGGCGAAGAATGACCGGGCGTTGGTTGAGCGAGGCGAGTTCTCAGCATGAGTGATCCGCACAGTCGCGTTGGACCGATGCTTACGCCGCCGGAGGCGGTGGGTTCCCGCCCGACCAACGCCTGGCGAGTGGTTCATGGCGCTGCCAGCGGCTGGCCGGGCTGGTACGTGGACCGGCTGGGGGACTACCTGCTCTCGCAGGCGGATCGCGAGGCGACGGACCGGCAGCGAAAGGAGCTCGAACGCTGGTGCGCACAGCTCGGACTTAAGGGGGCGTATCACAAGCAGCTCGACCGGCAGTTGCAGACCAAGACGGCCTCACCGGGACAAGCCTGCCCCGCCCTGCTCGTCGGCCTGCCCGCGCCGCCGCGATTCGAGGTCGTCGAGAACGGCGTCCGCTACTGGCTGAGCTTCGCGGAAGGCTACTCGACAGGGCTGTTCCTCGACCAGCGCGACAACCGCCGCCGGCTGCTGACCGGCCAGGTGGCTGGGCCGTTCAGACTGGGATCGGGCGGCGCCGAATCCGCGACGCCGCTGGCGGGGCTGACCGTCCTGAACACGTTCGCCTACACGTGCAGTTTCTCGGTGTGCGCCGCGCTGGCGGGCGCGGTGGCGACCAGCCTCGATCTGTCGCGGAAATACCTCGATTGGGGCCGCGACAACTTCCGCCTGAACGGGCTGGACCCGGAGCAGCACGACTTCATCTACGGCGACTGCTTCAACTGGATGAAACGGCTGGCGAAGAAGGGGCGGCAGTTCGACCTGGTCATCATCGATCCGCCGACGTTTTCGCGATCCAAGGAGAGCGGCGTGTTCCGGGCGGAGACGGACTACGGGAAACTGGTGACGCTGGCGCTGGGCCTGCTCACCGCCGGCGGCGTGCTGCTGGCCTGCACCAACGCGGTCCGGCTGAGGTCCGGGGACTGGCTGACCCGGGTGAGGGCCGCAGTGGCGGAATCAGGCCGGCGGATCGAGGCGGAGCACCTGTCGCCGCAGCCGGCGGATTTCCCGACGAACTACGAGGAGCCGGCGTACCTCAAGGTGAACTGGATGCGGGTGCGGTAGAAAGCTTCCCCACAGATTTCGCAGATTACGCAGATTGAGAACAGGAAAAGAGAAGTCAGAGCTCAGGAGTCAGAATTCAGAATAGCGGCAAGAGTTTGTTGTCTTCCTTATTCTGACTTCTGAATTCCGAATTCTGACTTCTCTCTTTCAATCTGCGTAATCTGCGAAATCTGTGGGGAACTCTTTCACTTGCTCAGTTGCGCCATCACTTCTTCGGGGATGTCGAAGTTCGCGTAGACGTTCTGGACGTCCTCGTTGTCCTCGAGGTTCTCGATCAGGCGCATCAACTTCGTTGCCTGCTCGGCGTCCAGCGGCACGGTGGTGTCCGGGATCATGGTGTGCTCGGCTGACCCGATCGTCACGCCCTTGTCGGCCAGGGCTTTCTTGACGGCCTCAAGCGAGGCGGGGGCGCAGGTGACCTCGAAGCCCTCGGGGTTGGGGGTCACGTCTTCCGCGCCGGCCTCCAGGGCCAGCTCGATCATCTGGTCTTCGGTCTGGGCGCCAGCCGGCACGGTGATGATGCCCTTCTTGTGGAACATCCATGCGACGCAGTTCGGGCCGCCAAGCGCCCCGCCGGCGATCTCGAATATCTTGCGGACTTCGCCCGCGGTGCGGTTGCGGTTGTCGGTGAGCCCCTCGACGAAGACAGCCACGCCGTGCTGGCCGTAGCCTTCGTAGATGACATCCTCGTAGGTGGCCGTGTTGCCTTCGCCGGTGCCGCGCTTGACGGCCCGGTCGATGGCATCGTTGGTCATGTTGATCGACCGCGCCTTATCCATCGCGTAGCGCAGCGACAGGTTCATCGACGGGTCGCCGCCGCCGCTCCGGGCCGCCATGATGATGAGGCGGGCCACCTTCGAGAATTCCCTGCCGCGGCGGTGGTCGGTGACGGCCTTCTTACGCTTGATTCGCGACCAATGGGAGTGACCGGACATAATGGCTACCTCGCGTCCTTAGAATTAGATCCGACTCGACCCCGGCGGCGTCACGCCCTGGCCCAGCGGCGCGACCGGCACGTCCGAGTTGTCGCCTTCCGATGCCTTGATCTTCGCCTTGGTCTTCTCCAGCGTCGACTGCTCCAGACCGACCGGGCGATCCGGGTCCTCTTCGCGGGCCTTGACCGACACCTTCCACTGGGCAAGGGCGTCGGCCTTCTTGCCCAGGCGATACAGCACGTCGCCGTAGTGGTCGCAGATCACCGGGTCCGGATCGGGCTCCATCTCCATCACGCGGGCGAGCAACTCCGCCGACTCGGCAAACTTGCCTTTCTTGTAAAGCAGCCAGGCCAGAGAGTCAAGATAGGCCGACGTGTCCGGACGCTTCACCGCGGCCATGCGGATCAGCTTCTCAGCCCGTTCCAGTTCCAGCCCCAGGTCGGCCAACTGGTAGCCCAGGTCGTTGGCGGAGCTGACGTGCTCGGGGTCGGCCTTGAGCGACTCTTCGAGGGCCTTGCGCGACTCGTCGCTCTTGCCGGCGACCGAATAGACCGACGCGCCGGAATACCAGCCATCGGCCTTCTCCTTGCCCTCCAGCGTGGCGACGTGGGCGTCGAGCACCTTCTTCATCTCGTCGAACTTGCCCTGCTTGGCGAGCGCCTCCATCCGCATCTCGATCAGCATGTGCGAGTCCATCTTCGCAGCCTGGGCCTTATCGAGCACGGCGAGCAGGCCGGCGTAGTCCTTCGCCCACAGCAGAATTCGCGCGTAGGCGAGCACGACCGGCGCCTGGTCGGACGCATCGTCGTACACCTCCTTGGCGGCCTTGACGGCGTCGGCCTGCCGCTTGGCCGACTGAAGCACGCCCACGCGGGTCAGTTTCCACTCGCGCACCTGGTCGGGGTCGGTGGACTTCTTGACCCACCGGTCCGCCAACGCGATCGCGTCGTCGAATTTCTTCGCAGCCACCAGCACATCGACGGCCGTTTCGGCGGCGTCGCTGGAGTCCGGGTTCTTCTCGGCGCTGGCCTTGGCGACCGGCACGGCGTCATCCACCCGCTTGGCCCGCAGCAGAACGGCGATATACAGCGTCGCCAGTTCGCGGTCGGACGGGTCCTTGTCGTAGAACTCCTTGGCTTGGCGGATCGCATCATCGGGCTGGGTCGAGCGGGCCAGAAGCCGGATGTTCAGGAACTGCCACTTTCGCTTGCCCGCGGCGTCGGGGGCCGAGGCGATCTGCTTGGCAATGATCTTCGCCGCCAGGTCGCGCTTGCCCGCCTCCATCGCCAACTCAACGAGTTGCTGGGCGAACAGGTCACGCCCAGCCGTCAGTTTGTCCAGAAGCTTGGCCGCATCTTCCAGGTCGTTCCGCCGGAGCAACTCCGCCATCAGGCTGCCCGCGATTTCCATGTCGTTCGGCAGTTTGTCGACCAGAATCTTCCACTGCTCGATGGCGTCATCCAGCCGGCCGGTCTTACTGAAGGCGTCAGCCAGGGCGCGCCGGGCGCCGGTGAGCGACTGGTCCAGGGCGAGCGCCTTTTGCAGCGGCTTGATCGCGTCGTTCCATCGGCCGCCGAGCACCATCGCCTCGCCCAGGGCGGTCTGGCAGCGGGCGTCGTCGGGATTGTCCTTGACGATGGCCTCCAGCGCGGTGATCGCCTGCGGTACCCGCCCGTCGTTCAGCAACGCCATCGCCTTGATGCGGGCCGCATCGGTGTTCTTCGGCTCGACCTTCTGCACCGCGTTGGCGTAGATGACGGCCTCGTCGTACTGGCCCATCTGCTCGTTGATCCGCGCCAGGCGAAGCAGAACCTTCAGGTTCTTCGGCTCTTTCTCATACATCCGCCGCAGGCGGCGCATCGCGCCGGCCGGCTGCTTGTCAGCCATGTAAGCGTCTGCCAGATCAAGTGCGATGTCGACGTTGTCGCGGTCGAGCGTCTCGGCGGTGCGGAGTTCATTGATCGCGTCGGCCACCTGCTTCTTCGCCAGGTAGGCCAGCCCCGCCAGGTGATTCACGCCCGCCGCCTTCAGGCCGGCCTTCTCAGCCTCGGCCCGCACCGTCAGCACGTCGTCGTACTTCTTGTCGGCCAGCAAAACCCGCATTCGCGCGATCTGGGCCGGCGCAAAGTCCTTCTTCGCCGCCGCCGACTTGACGAATGCTTCGATCGCCTTGTCGGGCTGACTGCTGACGGCATACAACCGCCCGGCGACGTAGTCGCTGGCGAACCCGGAACCGGAGAGCTTCGCGACAGCATCCGCCGCCTTGGCTGCCGGAACTTTCGCGAGGAACGCCTCCGCCTGCGCGAGCAGCGCCGCGTTGTCCGGGTAGGCCTTCAGGCCCGCTTCGAGCACGGCGGCGAAATCTCCCCACGGCCCGGCAGCCAACTTGAAAAACTGGACGTAGACTTCCGCGTCGGCGTCGGGGGCCTGCTGGACGAACCGCGTCAGCACGCCTGGTATCCACGGACAGCCCTTGACCTTTTCGT
>JAQTVL010000128.1 GCA_028706835.1 Phycisphaerae bacterium
TCGGCTGCCTCGCCGCGGGAATACACGAACGGGGCGGCCTCGGCGGCGGAACTCATCTTTCCGAATGTTGGGTCTCGCTACGTCCTCTTGCAGCCGCGTTCTTGCCGTTCCTCTTCGCCGTTTGTGAGTGCGGTAGCGCAGCGACCGCTTTGGGCGGCGGGCGCGACGTCTCAGGTTCCCAAAGCGGGAGCTGCGCTCCCGCACTCCGCAAAAGGAAATCCTTCGCATCTTGCACCCGTTGACGAATCGGCGAACGCATGTTAGCAACTATGTGCTCGCACTGCCATAGAGCCGCGCGGCGATGGTAATGTCGCAGTCACGGGGGACTGGCGGCTTCGCTGCCCGCCAGTGCATGGGAGGACCGGACGATGCGTGGAACGATCAACTGGGTGGCTGGCGCGATGATCGCGGTCAGCGTTTCGGGGATGACGATGGCACAGACTGAGAAGAATGAGCCGGCGCCGCCGGGCGGGGCGTTCAACTTGCGGATTCTCTCGGACAGCGTGCCGGACTTCAGCACGCGGGAGAACTTCGTCTACTCGGCCCTCTCGCCGTGGAAGACGGAGCAGGAGAAGGCGACAGCCCAGTTTCGCTGGATGCACCGCTCCCGGCGGGTGGGCAGTTGCGTCCTGGAGGACGGCAGGCCTGTGCTCGACCCGGTGCTGTTCTTCAACAGCTACGGCGTGACGTTCTGCTCGATGATCTCGCAGATCAACTGCTCGCTGTGGGAGGCCCGCGGGGCGAAGGGCCGGGTGGTCGATCTGCCGGGCCACTGCGTTTCGGAAGTCTTCTATGACGGCGCGTGGCACCTGTTCGATAACGATTTCTGCAACTACTACCTCAACGAGAAGGGGGCGGTAGCGAGCACGGCGGAACTTGGCGCCAGCCGGGTTCACGGCAACATCGCCGACTTGAAGGACGGCGAGTATTACCTGTTCGACCACTGCCCGACGGCCAGTGGCGTCAACGGGCGAATCTTCATGGGCCCGTCGACGGCCTCGCTGATCGAGGTGGCCCGCGACTGGTATCCCAGCCCGGAGAAGGTTCGCCCCCGCCTGGGCTACACCGGCTCGCACGCGGGGCACCGCTACGTGCTGGGCATCAGGCCTGGCGAGAGCTACACGCGCTACTGGCAGCCGACAGGCACGGGGGCGGGGTTTTCGCGGGCGCTGCCGAACGGCAAGGACCCCAGCGAAGAGGGCGGCCAGGTGCTGCGGAACAGCCGGGCGAATGGGAAGTGGACGTGGGACGTCAATGTGAAGGACCCGGCGACGTTCTTCGCGATGGAGAACGTGGTGGTCGGTGAGAAGGGCGTGACGGTGAAGAAAGCTGGGAAGCCAGCGTTTGTCGTGCTTCGGGTGGCGGCGGCAAACGTGGTGACCAGTGCCGTTGTTCGCGCGGGGAGCAGCGCGGAAGCGGCGATTTCCGTATCGAGTAACGGCGGGGTGTCGTGGCAGCCGGCCCAGCGATTCATCTCCGACTCGACGTTCGCTCCAGTGCGGACGGAGGCTGAACTACAGGCGGAGATCGCCGGGCGTCTTGAGTTCCTGGTCAAGATCGACTTGGGCGCAAAGGCGGTGCGAGGCGGGGAGGTGGACCTCGGGGCTGTCACGATGACCGTGATTACGCAGGTCAACCCGCGGGCCTTGCCGGCGCTAAAGCTCGGCGCCAATACCATCGTCGCCGTCAGCGACGGCCACTACGAGACGCAGACGTTCAACCCGCGACTCTGGAACGATCAGGCCGCCAACGAGGTGCATAAGGTCTCCGGCTTCCAGGGTGTCAAGACGCCGGTGGATACGCTGCCGACGCTGCTGAGTTGCGGGGCGTCGGAACTTGTCCTCAAGGCGACAACGCCGCGCCCGATCAGAGCGATTCGCATGGCGGCGACGACGGTCATCACCGAGGCGAGCGCGGAGTTCCTCATGCAGTCGTCGTTCGACGGCGGGAAGCAGTGGAACAATCTGCGGCACGGGGCTTTCGCCGGTTGGCCCGCGGACCATCGGTTCGAGGTGCGGCAGGATGCCCCCAAGCCCGGAACCGCAGGTTCCGGGAGTGGAGAGGGCGTTCGCGATGTGCAAATGAAGTATTCGTTCGATGCGGCGGGATGCGGGCTGACCAACGTGTTCGCGGAAGTGAACTACGAGCCGGCGGGTCCGTTCATGCCGTACGACCTGACGTATCGCTGGAGCGAGTGGCGGGATGGCCGCTGGGTCGAGCGGCAGCACTCGGAGCGGATCGATACGCCGTATCACAAGTACACGATCAACGTCGGCGGCACTCGCCCCCCGCGGATGGAGTCCGTGGAGGTCGCCGCGCCGAGCCCCGAGCGTAAGACGAAGCTGGGATACTCGGACCGCGAGGATGTCGGCGACAAAGCCGCCCGGCCCGGCTACCGCCTGGAGCGCGGCACGAACGTCGCCCGCGGGTGCAAGTATGAAGTGAATCGCCCCGCCAGCGAGGCGTTCCCCGATACCGGCGGCAAGTTGCTGACCGATGGCATGATGCTCGTGTCCAGCTTCTGGGGGTTGCAGGATATCAATCTTTCGGGCAAGAAGAACGAGCGGCGAGTCGGCGATTTGGCGGTTTGGTCCGCGGGGGACGAACTGGCGGTCACCGTCGATCTCGGCAAGAGCCAGACGATCGGCGGGGTCCGCATCGCGGCCCTCCAGCCGAACGAGAAGGTGCTCTATCCGGCCAGGATGGTGGTCGAAACGAGCGTCGACGGCAAGACGTTCGCGGAGGCCGGCGCGACGACGTGGGAGGAGTGCTTCTTCCCGGCGGCTGACGCCGTGATCTGGGAGGGGACCGACGCGCCGGTGTACGAGAAACTGCCGGCCGGCGGGATTCTCGACTTCGTGTTTCCGGTCGTGTTCGCCAAGCCGGTCGACGCGAGGTATGTCCGGTTCCGCCTGTCGCCGCCGGCGGACAAGTCAGCCGGGATTGCGCTGTGGGAGCTGGAAGTCTACGACAAGCTGGCCAAAACGCCGTTCGATGAGCCGATCGCCCTGCCGGCGCCGCCCGCGAGACCGTAACTCGTCCTGCACTTTGGCATAACCCGCCCGCGGGCAGGGGGTTTAACCCTTGCACGGCGGGAGTCCGTACCGGGTGCTTGACCTTTGATAGGGAATGCAAAATGCAAAGTGCAAGATGCAAAATGCGAAATGAAACACCGGCTGCGATGGCTCGCTTGCGCGGTCATTTGCCATTCTGCATTTTGCACTTTGCATTCTGCATTTCCCTGGTTTCGTGGGCGGGCGCGGCGGACCTGGACGAGTTCAAGATCAAGCGGCAGGAGGTCTTTGAGTTCACCGAGAAGCCCGCCATCACGCGGACGGGCGACAACACGGAGATTCGCTTTGCGAGCAAAGGTTTCTGCGATGTGACGATCGCGATCGAGGACGCGAACGGCAAGATCGTCCGACACCTGGCGTCCGGCGTGCTGGGCGACAACGCTCCCGAGCCGTTCCTGAAGAAGTCGCTGACGCAACGAATCGTCTGGGACGGCAAGAACGACCAGGCGGTGCTCATCGACAAGAGGGACGACCTGTCGGTCCGCGTGTCGCTGGGGCTTCGGCCGCAGTTGGAGCGAAGCCTGTTCTGGAGCCCGCACAAGCGGTTCTCCAATGCGTGCACGCTGTTGGAGGCGACCGAGGAAGGCGTGCTGATGTATGAAGGCCGCGGGGTCGACTTCGTCAAGCTTTACGACCACAAGGGGGATTACGTCCGAACGGTCTACCCGTTCCCGGCTGACAAGCTCGACAAGGCGGAGGGATTGGCGAAGCGGATATTCCCGCAGGACGGCAAGGAGTTGCCGGTCAAGCAGGGCTTCGTGCAGGGCACGCTGCTGACCAGCGGGACGAGCGCGACGATGCGGCTGTCGGACAAGTTCGGCGACGGGTTCGGCGCCACCGTGATGGCCAGCGCCAGGGGCCGAATTGCGCTGGGCTACGACAGCATCAACCGGCTGGCCACCGACGGCACGACCGGCGGGCTCAAGCTGACCGGGGCGAAGATCGGGCGTCGGGCGACGTGGGCGGGCTACGGCGGGCAGGGCGGCGGGGAAGAGATCATCGGCCCGTCGAGCATGGCGTTCAGCCCGGACGGCAAGACGCTATACATGACCGGCTACATGTGGCGTGAGTTCTACATGGGCGGGGCGAACGCGTTGCACGGCGTGATGAAGCTGGACTTCGAGAAGGAAGACGCGCCGACCGTGTTTGCCGGCGAGATGGCCACCGACAAGGCGGTCGGAAAGGACAACGCCCACTTCCACGTGCCAAGTTCCGTTGCGACCGATTCGCGGGGCCGCGTCTACGTCTCCGACTACATGAACGACCGCATCCAGGTGTTCACGCCCGATGGCAAATACTCGAAGACGCTGCCCTCGCCCAAGCCGGCCAAGGTGCTCGTCAGCCCGAAGAACGGCGAGGTGTGGGTGTTCTCGTGGGCGGTCATCGGCATCTCCAACGAGACGATCAAGAACACGGGCTTTGCGTGGGACAAGGTCCCCGCGACGCTGACGCGATACAAGTCGCTGGACGACCCGAAGCTGATCGCGACCCAGCCGATGCCGATCGGGTTCAGCACGCAAGGCTTCTTCCTGACCGGCCCGATGGTCAGTGTCGCGGTCGACTGGTGGTCGGATCCGGTGACGGTCTGGACGGCTGGGCGGAAGTACAACATCTCTCGAATCGACGTGGCCTGGGGCGGGACGGGCGCCTACGCCGGGCGGACCGCCGATGCGTGGACGAGCGACGGCGTTCACCTGCTGGCGGAAGCTGAGGGCAAGTGGCAAATGCAGCGCGACTTCGGCGTCGACGCCAAGAAGGCTGTCGCCTGGCTGAAGCCTCCGGACTTCGCCCGCCAGCGGCTGTGCGTCAATCCGAAGAACGAGAAGCTGTACGTGTTCGAGGATTCCGGCTTCAGCAAGTCGTTCTACCGGATGCCGGAAATCGACCCGAAAACCGGGCGGGTTCGGATTGTCGAGATTCCCTTCGACGCCGAGGAACTGTGCTTTGACCACCAGGGCTGGGCGTATCTGCGGACGGATACGCTGGTGGCCCGTTACGATCCGGTCACATGGCGCGAGATTCCGTGGGACTACGGCGAGGAGCATCAGGGCGTCGGGTTCACGTCTCTGGGCGGGAGCAAGCGGACGGACATCGTATCGTCGCTGCCGACGCCGGGCGCTCGGCCGGTCTGCTGGAACCAGGGAGGAATGTACGTTTCGCCCAAGGGCTACCTGGTGGTCTCGTGTTGCAGCCGATCGGAAGCGGCGGACCGGCATGTCAAGAGCGACTCGCCGTGGGCGAATTCGCGGGCGAACATCACGGGCAAGCCCTACACGCCGACGATGTATCAAGGCCGGCCGCGCTGGCAGGAGATCCACGTCTGGGACACGCACGGCAAACTGGTCTACGAAGACGCCTTCCCGGGCATGACGGCCCCCAACGGCATCGGCATGGACCGCAACGACAACATCTACGTGATGGCCGGCGCCAGCCGGGTGATCGACGGCAAGCCATACTGGAATGACATGACCGGCACGGTGATCAAGGTCAAGCCGAAGAAGGCGCAGGTGATCAGTTCCGACGGCGGCGTTCCGCTGCCGCTGAGCAAGGAAAACTGGCCGAAGCGTTCGCCGGACCTGGTGCGGTGCCACCTCGGCAGCGCATGGGTCGAGGGCGCGGAGTGGTTCTACGGCGGCGTCGGCTGGTATGGCTTCAACGGCGGCCCGGGCGGCGGGTGCGACTGCTGGAACTCACGGTTCTGCATTGACCTGTACGGCCGATCGTTCGCCCCGGAGATCGATCACTACAGCGTGGCGGTGCTGGACACCAACGGCAACCTGGTGCTCCGGGTGGGGCGATACGGCAACGTGGACGACGGCAAGGCGCTGGAGCCGGCGGGCGGCCCGCCGAACGCGCGGTCAATCGGCGGGGACGAAGTGGGATTGTTCCACGGCGCATATACAGGCGTGCAGACCGACAAGCGGCTGTATATCGCCGATGCGGGCAACGGGCGGATCGCCAGCGTGAAGTTGAACTATCACGCGACCGAAAAAGTGTCGCTGAAGTGAGGGCGAGGGTGATTGGGCGGGAGGACACCCGTTCGGGCGTTATAATGTTGGCTCGCACGATGGCTTCTACTACGTCACGAACACATTCAACAGCGAGACCGCAACCGGGAACCGCGTGGCCGACGGCGGGGCCGGCTACGACAGCGTTCAACTTCCCTACACGGGCGGGGCGCCCGGCGT
Source organism: Phycisphaerae bacterium (assembly GCA_028706835.1). Taxonomy (GTDB): domain Bacteria; phylum Planctomycetota; class Phycisphaerae; order JAJVII01; family JAJVII01; genus STB-87. The sequence goes on from JAQTVL010000128.1 coordinate 6,263, forward strand.
ATATGTCGGCGCCGTCACCGCAACGGACCCCGATGGCTACACGGACAACGACCCGGTGACCAGCTGCAGTTTCTCGGTGACGGTCCACGACCACTCGGCCGCCGCGTTCGCCGACGGCACGTCGACGCTGGACCTGAGTTTCGGATCGGTCGCCCAGAACAGCGCCGCGGCCGGGCTGGAGTACGCGATCAGGAATCTTCTTGGCAACCTTCGGGTCAACCTTGGGTTCGACTCGCAGGTCGGCACGACCGACACCACGGGCCGGTTCAACGTGACGCCGCCGACGGGGACAGACCTTGCGACGGGCGCCCAGCGCGACCCGTACGCCGTCAGCATCAACACGGAGCAGGCCGGCATCTTTGACGTCACCTACACCTTCGCGGGGTTTTGGACTCGGTTTTGGACGCGGATACTGCGGGATGCTGCGGCGTATGTGCGGATTGCTGTCGCTCGCGGGGGTGGATGGACTCGCGGGTAGAAAGCGGTTTTCATCGTGTCCCCGAATTAAATGGGCGAGACGGGCGGCATGTGACGGCCTGGCCAGGGGTTGCCGCGGGAATGCGTGGTTAGTGAACACTATTGTTCCACGTGGAACATTGCGGGCAGCAGGGAAGACGGACCCCCACCGCGGCTGAAGCCGCACCTCCCCCGCTGCGCGGGAGAGGCGTGATACGGGGATTCTTTACGGGGGACACTACGGGCGACGGGGCTTCAGGAAACGGAGGCGGGGGGCCGATGTACACCTCGATAACACGCGCCTGTAATTGCTCTTGCAAAACCGGGCGGTTCTCGACATATTGATGGCGATTCCGGGGTTTGTTCGTTTCGTGATTTGGCAGGAAGCCCGATCTTCCGCGTGGCCGCATGGACGAGGCAATGATGAGACCCCTTCTCGCCCGACTTCTGCTCATAGGCGTGAGCCTGGCTGGGCTATCCGGCGGCGTGCTGTGGGCGCAGACCGACAGCAACTTCGCCCGGCAGCAGCGGCAATACGACGAGCGGCTGCGCGAGCAGTTGGATCGGCCCCGAACGGCGGAGCAGCGGATGGGGGTGGACTGGGGCGGCTGGTTCAACACGGCCTTCATGTTGCAGGAAGACACCGAAGACAAACTGCGGGACTCGATGCGATCCGACCTGTATCTGTGGGGCCGGGCGGTCGTCGATGACGGTCACGAGTTCTATGCCCGCGGGCGGTTCAGCTACATCGACTACATCCAGGGCGACGGGCCGTCGGATCGGGGGCACGACTGGCAGGGCCCGGCGGTGGATCGGCTGTACTACTCGTTCGATCTTCGCAACGCGGCGCTTCGCAAGCAGAAGGTGTCGCTGCCGTACAACGCGTTCACCACCGTGGGACGGCAGTATGTGCAGTTCGGCACGGGGCTGGCGCTGTCGCTGCCGATGGATGCGGTGGTGGTCGGCGGCGAGGCGGGCAACACCGAAGTGAAGGGGCTGTTCGGGCGGACGATCGAATCGATCAACAACATCGATCAATCGCCGCCGGTGGCGTCGCATTCCAACCGCGACTTCTACGGCGTCCAGGCGACCTACAAGGGGATCGCCGGCCACGAGCCGTTCGCCTACTACCTCTGGCAGCAGGATCACACGAAGGAAGACCCGAACGATCCGGTTCAGGAATACGATTACGACTCGCAATACCTCGGCCTGGGCAGCAAAGGCCGGGCGTTCCTGCGGAATCTGTACTACCAGACGGAACTGGCGCTGGAGCAGGGCCGGAGTTTCGGCGTCGATGCGACGGCCGATCCGGACAAGATTCGTGCCTTGGCCTACGACCTGATGCTCGACTACCTGTTCCAGAACCGCTTCAAGCCGAAGGCGTCGGCCGAGTATCTGTTCGCCACCGGCGACGGCGACCGCAAGCTCAGCCCGACCGACACGCTCGGCGGCAATAAGCCCGGCACGACCGACAACGGCTTCAACGCCTTCGGCTACCGCAATACCGGCCTGGCGTTCGCCGCGCCGATCAGCAACCTGCACATGTTCCGGGTGGGCGGGTCGTTCAAGCCGCTGCCGCAGTGCCGTCGGCTGTCGGAACTGGCGCTTGGCGCGGATGCATTTGCCTTCTTGAAGGCCCGCGATGACGGTGCGGGCCCGGACACGCGGTCGATCCGCGACAACCCGAACCTTGGGCAGGAAGTGGACATCTACTGCAACTGGCGTATCACGTCGGACCTGCTGTGGACGATTCGCTACGGCGTGTTCGTGCCGGGCGACTCGTACGAGGGCACGCGGTCGACGCGGAACTTTTTGTTCACCGGTTTCACGTTCAGCTTCTAACTTTTACCTGCGGGCGATACGGTATGCGAATCAGAGCGATTGCGTTCGTCGCGCTGGCTGGGCTGATTCTGCTCGGCGGGTGCGCGTCCGGCCAGGCGGGGGCCGGGCCGTGGACCGGGCTGCCGGACGAGCCGGTGGAGCGGATGTCGCCGGCGGAGATGACCTACACGCTGGTCAACGAAGCCGGGCCGGTCAGCCAGAACCGCGCCTACCAGGCCTTCCTGATGTGGATCGACGGCAAGGACGACGCGAAGAACTTCGGCCAGCGCATCGCGACGCTCCAGGAACGCGGGGTGCTCGACGCGAGTTGGCGGCACGACCCGGTGAAGCCGCTCACGCGGGGCCGGCTGGCAAGCATGATCTGCCGCCACCAGCACATCCGCAGCAGCGTGGCGCTGGCGTTGCTGGGCCCGGGCGAGCGGAACGCCCGGCGGGAGTTGATCTTCCGCGGCGTGATGGACTCCGGCGGCGGCGACTGGGACGGCCTGGCCGGCGCGGAGTTTGTCAACGTGCTCAAGAAGGCGGACGAGCAGGATAAGGAACGCGATAGCGCCAGCGGCCATCCGGGCGAGAATGTTCCGTAGGCGGGCGGCGTTCCGAAGTAGAATAGATCGCGTGAGCCGGTCACGCTTGCGAGGTTTGCAGCCATGACGCGACTAATCATTCCAGCGACGCTGGCCGTGTGCGGATGCCTGTGGGCGCAGCACGCCTCGGCCCAGACGACCAGGCCGGCGGCACCGGTCGCGGGCGCGACCAGCCAGCCGGACGGCCTGCCCGCGGGCGCGACGACCCTCCAGGCGAAGGTGGTCGAGGTCCGCGGCTCGGTCGAGGCGCGTTCCGCGACCGCGGGCGGCGCCTTCAAGCCCGTGGCCAAGGACGACCTGCTGGCTGCGGACACGCTGATCAGCGTCGGGCCGAAAAGCCAGGCCGTCATTTCGTTCGGCGACAACTCCGTGGTCGTCGTCGAGCAGTTCAGCATCA
>JAQTVL010000129.1 GCA_028706835.1 Phycisphaerae bacterium
TGCGACCGAGGCGATCGGCGACCTGGTCAAGCTGCTGAACGACTCGCCGGACCAGTCGGTGGTGGCGGAGTCGGCGACGGCGCTCGGCGCGATCGCGGCGCGGAAGAACAACGCCGAGGCGGAGCCGGTGGTGACGGCGCTGCTGGGGCGGTATGCCAAGGTGAACGACGCCCCGGCTGTCCGCGACGCGCTGGTCGGCGCGATGGCGGACGTCGCGGATGCCCGCTTCGTGCCGGTGTTCCTCAAGGGCCTGGGCGCGGAATCGGCGTCGTTGCGGCTGGCCTGCGCCCGCGGGCTGGGCAACGTCGCCCCGCTGCCCGCCAACGCCGGGGCGACGCAGGTGGCAGTGACCGACGCGCTGATCGGACAGATCGCCGGCGAGCCGGACCGCGGGGTTCGCCTGGCGCTGGTGGCGGCGCTGGCCAAGCACGGACCCAGCAAGGCGGCGCTCAAGGCGATCTACGACCGGACGAACCCGAACACCGAGGCCGACGAGGCGGTGCGCAAGCGGGCCTGGGACAGCCTCATCGAACTGCTCAAGGTGAGCGACAAAGCCATCCAGCTCACGTGGATCGGCCAGATCGAGGCCGACGCGGCGGCGACGGCCAAGCTGATCGACCTGCTGCTGGCGATCGAGCCGGACGCGGGCAAGTCGGACCAGTGGACGCCAGCCGACGTGGCGGCGCTGTCGGAGCGGCTGGCGGACGCAATGCTGCGGGCCAATCGCCCGGCGGAGGCGGGCCAGCGTTATGAGCCGGCCTACCAGAAGCTTCGGGCGGCCAAGAGCGACCGCGCCCAGGCGCTGGCGGTCAAGTACCTTCAGGCGCTGGTGGCGGCGGACCAGCAGGCGGCGTCGGTGGGCGTGCTCAAGGACCGCCTGGCCATCGCCAAGCCGGCGGAGGCCGGCGCGATGATCGACTGCCTGGTGCAGCGGCTGCGGGCGTTGATCGGCAACAACGACGCGACCGGGGCGACGGCTGCGCTGGCCTGGATCAACGAGGTCCGCAAGCAGTTGCCCGAGGAATCCAAGACGGCGTCGTGGGCCGACACGCTGAACAAGCTCGCGGACCAGGCCAAGGCCGCCATCCCCGGCGCGACCTCCAAGCCGGAGTAAACTTCCCGGCTGGTCGCAATTCGCTATCATGTCCACAATGAGCGAGTTCGAATCCCTCTTCGACGCCTGCCTGCCGGTCGACCCGCTCGGCGGGCAGATCGACTCGCAACTGGCGGCGGTCGCGGACAAGCCCGCCGTTTATCTGCTGGCCACCGAAGACCGCCAGCCGATCCTGCTCGCCTCCGGGCTGGCGGTGCGGACGATCCTGCGGCGGCGACTGGGCGAGCCGCTGTCGGACGAGCCGGAGGAAGCGGCCGCGGACGCGACCGCCCCCGCAAGACCAAAACTCTCCAAACGTGCCGATCTTCGCCCGCTGGTGCGGCGGCTGTATCTGCGGCCCACGTCGTCGCGGTTTGAGACCGACCTGTGGTATCTCTGGCTGGCCCGGCTGCTGTTCCCCGACCGCTACCGGCGGATGGTTCGCTCGCGGCACTGCTGGATGATCCACGGCGACCCGGCTGAGCGGATTCCCCGGCTGGCGGTGACCGACAAGTTCGCGCCGGCTGGGGGGCGGCGCGTCGGGCCGATGGCGGAGCGGCAGTCGGCGACGCGGCTGGTGGACCTGGTCACGGGGTTGTTCCGCCTGTGCCATTACTACCAGGTGCTGCGTCAGGCGCCGCACGGCCGGCCTTGCGAGTACAAGGAGATGGGCCGATGCTCCGGCCCGTGCGACGGCACGGTTTCGCTGGACGAGTATCGCCGGCAGGTGGCGGAGGCCATCGACTTCGCCGCCGACGCCGGGCGATCGTGGCGGGCGCGGCAGGCGGACGAGATGGCGCAGGCGGCCCGCCGGCTGGACTTCGAGGCCGCGGGCAGGGCGAAGGACCGACTCGCCCGCGCGACTGAGCTGGACAACCCGCGGTACCGCTGGCTGGGCGACGCCGATGTGATGCAGTTCCTGATCGTCCAGCCCGGGCGGGGCAAGGCGGAGCTGAAAACATTTCGCGCGTTCGGCGGGCGGATCGTCGTCGGCCCGACGCTGGCCCGCAAGTCGCCGGCTGAGAAGCTGGCCGACTGGCTCGCGACGCCGCCGCCCGCGGACGACCCGCAGCTTCGCGCGGAGGAGGCCGGTCTGCTGGCGGACTACCTGTTCCACAGCGAGGCCGCGCGGGGGTTGTTTGTCCGCTACACCGGCCAATCGGCGGCGGACCTGGCGGCGGTGGTGTCGGCGGTCTTTCCGCCGACGGTCCGCAAGGCGAGGGGTTCGCGGCCGGGGCCGTCGGATGCACGTTGATTCGGCGTGCGGGCAAGGTAATATGGCGTACACACCGAACAAGGAGATAGCGATGAAACGAACAGTAACGATCGTGGCGGTTCTGGGGCTCGTGCTGCTGACGAGCGGCTGCATGACTCGCGTTTTCAACGAGGGCACCGGCGCGGTCCTGGGGGCCAAGAGCAACATTGTGGAGATCACGCCGCTCTACTCCACCCAGCCGCTGGGGCCAGTAACCGTCGACAAGGTCGAGAACGCGATGGGCAGGCCGGTGACAAGCGATTGGCTGCTGACGCTGGGCGCCGATCTGCGGCAGAAGACGATGAGCGAGAAGGACCTGGTGGCGGGCCGCCGGCCGGTGAAGATTGCCGGCAAGGTGGTTCACCTGGAAGGCCCGGGTTTCCTGGACAAGGCGCTCAGCCCGACGCCCGAGGTGGTCGTGCAGATCACGGTGACGGACGTGGCGACGGGGCAGGTGTTGGCGGTGGCCAACGCGGTCGGCCGGGGACGCGGGGGCGAGACGAGCGCCAGCCAGGACAAGCTCTGCTCGGCGCTGTCGACAGGCGTTACGAAGTGGCTCCGCAAGGCCGGTCGACACGGCGACGATTGATCGGCGGAGGCTCGGATGCGAGTGGTGCGATTCGTGTCGGCGATGCTGCTGTTCGCGTTCGCCGCCCTCGCGCACGCGGCGGACCTCGGCCCGGCGACGGCGCCGGACCAGGTCGAGGTTGTCTTCCTGCACATCAACGATTCGCACGGCCAGACGGCGGGCACCGGCCAGCGCGGCGGGGAGGCCCGGCTGGCGACGCTGGTCGGCGATCTTCGCAAGCAGCCGGGGCCGGCCCGCGTGTTCCTGGTACATTGCGGCGACGTGATCAGCCGGGGCGATGACGTGACCCGCAAGACGCACGGGGCGGCGAACTTCACGCTGATGAACCGGCTGCGGTTCGACGCCTGGATTCCCGGCAACGGCGACATCTACGACGGGCTGCCCGTGCTCCAGGCGCGCATGGCGGACGCGCGATTCCCCACGCTGTGCGGCAATGTGAAGGTGAAGGCGACGGGCGAGCCGCTGGCCAGGCCGTTCATCATCGAGCAGGCTGGGCCGGTGAAGGTCGCGATCCTGGGGCTGTGCTTCTTCCGCGTGGGGGCGCCGGGCGGCGACGCGATCGACTTCGAGGACCCGATCGCGGCTGCGAAGCGGATTGTGCCCGAACTGCGCAAGCGGGCGGACCTGGTCGTGGCGATGACGCACATCGGCGTCGATCGCGACGGCGAGCTGGCCAAGGCTGTCCCGGACATCGACGTGATTCTCGGCGGCCACACGCACACGCCGCTGCCGAACGGGCTGATCCTCAGGCCGGCCGCGGGGCGGCGCGTGCTGATTTGCCAGACGGCGGGCGAACTGAACAGCCTCGGCTGGGCGTCGGTGACGATGAAGCGAACGGCAAGGGGGCGGGGGTATGAGGTGGCCGGGCTCGCCGCGAAGTTGATCCCGCTGGACCAGACGGTCAAGCAAGACCCCGAAGTAAAGGCGTTCCTGGCGCGGACGAACGAAATCGTCGCCACGCAGCCGGACCCGGAACCGCTGCCGGCGCCCGCGGGCAGGCCGTGATTCCTACCGGTTGCTCCCCTGACCCACAGTCAGGGGCTTGGGGCTTTCGCACAACTCGCTCGCCAGCTCGCGCAGGAAGGGCTCGGTGTCGGTAACAATTCCGATGGTCTGCCAACTGCCGCGGTCGAGCAGCTTTGTCACCACGTTCGCGTTGATGTCCACGGCCACCGTCGTCACCGACGCGGGCAGCATGTTGCCCGTGGCCACGCTGTGCAGCGTCGTGCCGATCATCAGCGCCAACCCCAGGCCGGGGATTTGCGCCCGCATCGCGTCCTGGGCGGCGGCGGTGTCGGTAATCACCTCCGGCAGCGGGCCGTCGTCGCGGATCGAGCCAGCCAGCACGAACGGGATGTTTCGCTTGATGCAGGCGTGCATCACGCCGCTGGTAATCAGCCCGGCCTCGATGGCCTTGGCCAGCCCGCCGGCCAATCGGACCAGGTTGATCGCCCGCAGATGGTGCTGGTGTCCGTGGCGGGCGAGGGTGCCCTCGGCCAGGTTCACGCCCAGGCTGGTGCCGAAGATCGCCTGCTCGACGTCGTGGGCGGCCAGGGCGTTGCCGGCGAACAGCACGTCGACGTAGCCGGCCTCGATCAGCCGAACGAGGTACGCCCCGGAGCCGGTGTGGATGATCGCCGGCCCGCCGACCAGCAGTATCCGCCGCCCGGCCTTCTTCGCCGCCCGCATCAGGTCGGCGACGGCCCGCGTCTGCACCAGCTTGGGTTTCTCCGTCGAGACCGCCGAGGTCATGAACGAGAACCCCTGGTGCGTCTCCGGCCGCTCGACCGGCATCACCCGCACGCCGCTCATGCCGACGACGAGCAGTTGGCCTTTCCTGGCCTTGGCCATCGGCACGGTCCAGGCCCGCCGGGCGGCCGGGTCGACGGCGATGCCCTTGTCCATCTCGGGGCGTTCGACTTCGATCCAGCGCCCGGCCAGGCGGATGTTGGTCGTCAGGTTGGTCGTCGCGTAGAAGTTCTCCGGGAACGCGCCGTCCTTGACGACGGGGGCCAATTCCGCGTCCTTCTCGTCGACCGGGTGTGCGCCGAGGTCGCGCAGGCGTTCGAGCAACTGGTCCATGCGTTCCTGCTGCTGCATGGTGACGCGGATCTGGACGTGGGACGGGTCCTCGCGGGTCGCGCCGACCTCCATCTTCTCGATCTTGAACGCCCCGCCATACTCGACCACGGCGTCGAGCACCTTGGGCAGCGTGAGGGAATCGATGATGTGGCCGTCAAGGACGACTGTTTCGACGGGCATGGGAAGCTCCAAAAAGAAGCTGTCAGCGGTCAGCGGTCAGCTCTCAGCCGGGAAAAGCTGAACGCTGAACGCTGAAAGCTATTCCTACAGTTTCGCCCTCATCTTCACGTAGACCAACGGCAGGTTGTCGCCGACGGTGAAACTGCCGCTGCCTTCGGCTACGAAGCCGAATCGCTGGTAAAAGCCCACCGCGTTCTGGCTGGACAGCACGATCATGTCCGAGTAACCGGCCTTGCGGAACTCGTCGGCGGCGAAGTTCACGAGTTGCCGGCCTATGCCCTGGGACCCGGCCTCCGGGTGGACGAACAGGTGGCCGATCTCGTTCCGCTTCAGGCCGACCATGGCGACGATGCGGCCGGCCAACTCGTAGACGTAGTCCAGTTGCTTGGGCGCGTGCCCGGCGACGGCGGCGGCGTCGTTGCCGGCCACCAGGCCTGCGACCACGTCGGGCGCGTATCGGCTGGGCAGGCCCGCCCGGATGGAGGCGACGATGACGTTGCTGACCTGTTCGGCCTCGGCGGGCAGCATGGGTCGGATGTTGGGTTGCGACATGGCGATGCTCCTTCCCGGCAGGACACTATAGCAAAGAAGAAGGGGGTTGGGGATCGGGGGCCGGGGGCGGGCTCGGGTCTTGGGTCTCAGGGACTGGGGACGGGCGGGGGGTATCGGGGACAAGCGATGGGCCTTGTCTTTTCCCTCCCTCATTCTTCCGGGGAGGGAGTCAGGGAGAGGAGTCTTCTGGCCCCCGTCTTCGGATCGCCTCGTTCAGTGGCTCAGCACGTAGAGCACCACGTTCGCGGACACCTTGTAGGCGTCTTTGGACACCAGGCCTCGACAGCCGAAGCATTTGTGGTCTTCCAGGCCGCAGGTGATTGAATACGGGGAGTAGGCCGCCACCAGCCGGCCGTTCACCGTCACGCCTTCGATGACCAGTTCCTTGGCCTTGGCGGGGCTCACGGCGGCGAGCTTCTTCTCGATCTCGGCGCGGTAGGTCACCTGCGCCAGCGGGTAGAAGCCGGCAGCCCCGGCCCCGCCGCGGATCGGGTGGTCAGCCGGGAGCGTGACGAGCTTGACCTCCGGCTTGTCCTTGTAGAGTTCCGCGACCATCTCGCGGAAGCTCGTGCCGAAGTCGTTGGTCAGCTTCGGGTCGCCCGGCAGGCTGTAGATCGCGGTGTCCCGGCCGCAACAGGCGTTGGCGTAGAGGAAGCCGCCGCGGTCCAGCCAGGTGCGGATGCCCTTGATCTGCTCCTCGGAATACTTGAAGCCGTTGTGACCGGTCATGAACATGATCGGGTGATTGAGCAGTTCCACGTCTTTCGGGTCGATCACCTGGAGCTTGGTCACCACGTCGATCTTGGCCTCATCGCGGAGGTATTCGGCGAACTTCGGCCAGGCGTTCGGGTCGGGCATGTTCTCCAGCGGGTTGAGCCCGTGGGCCAGCGCCCCGATCTGGAGCGCACCCCGGACGATGTCGCCGGGCCGGCCCGAGGCGTCATTCTTCTCCGCGACGCGAGCCCGTTCGAGCTTGTCCTTCAGCCGCTCCAGGCCGGTCGCGTAGGCGGCGACGTTCGTGCCGAGCTTCATTGCGGCATCGGTCTGGGTGTTCTTCTTGTCCTGCTGCTCCCACAGGCAGCTCATATCCCTGGGGGCGAAGATGACGCTGGTGCGGCAGCCGACCTGGAGGCCCTCCAGGTCCCACTCGTTCTTGCTGATCGGATAGAAGCTGCTGAAGATCGGGTGGTCGTCGGGCAGGCGATCGACGGCGTATTCCGGCCAGGCCTGCTTGACGAAGGCGTGGAACCCGTCGGTGAATTCCTTCTTCGAGCAGCAACTCTCGACGAAGATCGTGCCGCCCTGGTCGACGAATTCGCGCAGCTTCTTGCGTTCCGCCTCGCTGAAGGCGGGGAAGGCGTGGCCGTTAAGGAACAGGATCGGGGCGTCCAGCAGATCGACCAGGGCGACCCGCAGGTTGACGACCTGCCAGGCGACCGGCTGCTGCGAGAACTTCTGCCCGCCGTTTTCCGCCTTGTTCACGAACTGGACGAGGTGCTCGATGTCGTTGCGGTCCTCGTTCCAGTCGCCCATCTGGCCCCAGGCCAGCTTGTTGAACAGCACCGGCTTGTTGCCCTTGGCCAGGAACAGCAGGGCAAACGAGGTGTCGTAGGGGGCGCTGGGGAAGCTGCCGTCGGCCTTCTGCACGTCGATCAGGGCCTCGGCCCCTTCGCGATACCAGTCGCGCGAGCCGTAGAACTTCAGCCCGCTGATCATGCCCACGCGCTCCATCGCGTAGAGGTAATACATCCGCCAGGCGGCGCCGCCCCGGCCGGGGTTGGTGTCCACTGCGAAGTTGCGGGCCATCCACAGCAACCCCTTGGCGATCGCCTCGTTCTGCCGGTAGTTGCCGCAGTTCTTCGCCACGCCGTTGGCGTAACCGTCCTCCTGCGACACGTCGAGCTGGTTGCCGGTGATGTACAGGCTGGCGATGCCCGCGCAGGTCATCGAGCCGTAGCCGCTGCCGGCCCGGCCCATGTCGGACCGGTAGCCCCAGCCGCCGTCTTTCAGTTGCGAGTTGAGGAAGTGCTTCTCGCTCCGCTGCCAGACGTCCTTGGGCACGGCGACCCCGCCGAGGGCCGCCTCGTGCAGGCCGAGCAGCGCGAACTGGGTGTTCGAGTTGTCGCCCATCATCCCGGCCATGCGGGCGCCCATCGCGCCCTGCATCTTGTTGTAGCCCCAGGTGCCGGATTCGAGCTGGGATTCGATCAGCCACTTGGCGCAGGCCGCCAACTGGGCGCGATACTTGACCGCGTCGGCGTAGCGGTAGACCATCGCCTTGAGCGAGACGATGTAGGTGTCGGTGTTGGCCACCTTGTCGAGCGACGACAAGCCGGCCTGCACCGTCTTGTCGCTCTCCGGCACGCCGGCGTTCAGCAGCGCCAGCACGTTCAGGGCGGTCGAGCCGCCCTGCCGGCCGAAGTCCTGCCAGCCGCCGTTCGCCTGCGTCTTGCGGATGTTGTCGATGGCCTTGTCGATCGCGATGCGGACCTGGTCGGGAGTGACTTCGGCCCGGAGGGGCTGGGCGGTTACGCCCATGCAGACGGCGGCGACAAGCATCAGGGCAAACACCGGGCGGGTGGAGTTGCGCCTTCGGGATACGTGCATGATGTCGCCTTTCGGTGGAGAGGGCTAATCCGCCGGCGAAGCCGGCCTTGGAGTGCGGGGACGAAGGCCCCGCTTTCCCCGCCGCACGAAAACCGCGGATGCGGCAACATCCCGCGCCCGTGCAAAGCGGTGCCTGCGCCGCTGAAGCGGCTCCGTCACCGCACTCCACAGCGGCGGCTTCGCCGCCGCGAAAACACTAGTCGTGGCATCCCGACGCCTATTCGGTTAGATTATAGATCATCGTCATCCGTTTCGGTAGCAACTTCAGCGACCAGGAGCACCCATGGCCAAGGAATCGTTCGCCGCGTTGCTGGACCAGTTCCGCCGGGCCAAGCAGACCATGGCCGACGAGATCCACAAGGCCATCATCGGGCAGGACGAGGTGGTCGACCAGATTCTCGCGTCGATCCTGTCGCGAGGCCACTGCCTGCTGGTCGGCGTGCCGGGGCTGGCCAAGACGCTGCTGGTCTCCACGATCGCCCAGATCACCAGCATGTCGTTCAAACGAATCCAGTTCACGCCCGACCTGATGCCCAGCGACATCACCGGCACGAACGTCATCGACGAGGTGAACGGCAAGCGTGAGTTCCGGTTCGTCCGGGGGCCGGTGTTCGCCAACATCATCCTGGCGGACGAAATCAACCGCACGCCGCCCAAGACCCAGGCCGCGCTGCTCCAGGCGATGCAGGAGCGCGAGGTGTCGGTCGGCCAGGAGACCTACAACCTGCCGGACCCGTTCTTCGTGATCGCGACGCAGAACCCGATCGAGCAGGAAGGCACCTATCCGCTGCCCGAGGCCCAGCTCGACCGGTTCATGTTCAACATCTTCGTGGACTACCCGTCCCGGCACGAGGAGGAGCGGATCCTGGCGACCACCACCGGCGGGCGCAAGGCGAAGCTGGCGCGGATACTGTCCGACCGGCACATCATCAACATGCAGAAGCTGATCGCGTCGATCCCAATCAGCGATTACGTGATCAGCTACGTCGCCTCGCTGGTGCGGGCGACCCGGCCGAAGGACGAGACCAGCCCGGACTTCGTCAAGAAGATGGTGGAGTGGGGCGCGGGCCCGCGGGCCGGGCAATACCTGATCCTTGGCGGCAAGGCAGCCGCCGCCATGGACGGGCGGTTCAC
>JAQTVL010000130.1 GCA_028706835.1 Phycisphaerae bacterium
GATGCCTGAAGGGCCCGAATCGCTGCTTCCGCAACAACTGCAACGGGACGTTCACCGACATCACCGAGGCGAGCGGCCTGGACCGCCGGATATTCAACACCCGCGGCATCGCCGTGCTGGACCTGAACAAGGACAACGTGCCGGACCTGGTGTTCGTCAACGAGGGCCAGGAATCCGCCGCCCTCCTCGGCAGCCCCGCACGATTGACCATGCCCATCACCGGCGGCGTCACGACATGGAAGGGGTGGTGGCGATGATGGGCAAGACCGGGAAATGCAAAGTGCAAAATGAAAAGTGCAAAATGGCAAATTCAGAGGCGGTAGGCATGCACTTGTCTCTTCGCATCTTCATTCTTCAATTGTCATTTTGCATTTTGCACTTTGCATTTTGCACTTCCTCCGCCTCCGCCGCCGACTGGCCCACCAATCGCGGCAACAGCGCTCGCACCGGAAACCTCGACGACAAGCCCGGCCCCAAAGAGCCCATCGTCCTCTGGTCCCACAAGTCCCCCGAGCACTACATCGCCGCGCCCGTCCTCGGCGACAAGGGCGTCTACGTCTCAGGCCTGGGCGCCTTCAACACCGGCGTCTTCTACTACCTCGGCAACGATCCCAAGCTGACCGACCGCATCCTCTGGATGAAGTCGGCCCCGTTCATCAAACGCCCCCTGGTCTGCCCCCCCGCCATCAGCGACGGCCTGATGATCCTCGGCGACGGCATGCACCAGACCGACGGCGCGATCCTCTACTGCCTGTCCGCCGCGACCGGCCGGGCGCTCTGGCAACTCGACGTCCCCGGCAAGCTCGTCCACCTGGAAGGGGCCCCGGCCATCGCCGACGGCCGGGTCTACACCGGCGGCGGCGCCGCCGGCGTGCTCTGCGTCGGCCTGAAGACCGCGGTGCTCGACGGCAAGGAGCAGCCCGTCGCCGCCCTCGAAAAGATGCTCGACGAACGCTGGGCGGCGCTGGTGGCCAAGTATGAAGTCGACAAACGCCGCGACGACCTGGCCATGCCCCCCAACGACGACCAGTTGCCCCGCCCGCTGGCCAAGCTGATCTGGAAGAAGGGCGAGGGCAAGTGGCACGTGGACGCACCGATGGCCGTCCACGGCGACCGCGTCTATGCCGCGTCCGCCCTGATCGACGAGGAGAAGATCGGCGTGCGGTCCCTGTTCTGCCTCAACGCCGCCGACGGCGCGACCGTGTGGGAAGCGCCCCTGCGGGTGAACCCCTGGGCCGGCGCAACCGTGGTCGCCGACAAGGGGATCATCCTCGTCGGGTGCAGCACCATCCGGTTCGACCGCAAGCTGCTCAAGGGCGCCCGCGGCGAGATCGTCGCGATCGACATGGCCAACGGCCAATTCAAGTGGCGCATCGACGTCCCCGGCGGCGTGCTGTCGTCCGTGGCCGTCAAGGGCGACATCGCGGTCTTCACCGCCACCGACGGCAAGGTGCGGGCGATCAACATCGCCGATGGCCAGCCGAAGTGGACGTATGAGGCCGCCAACCCGTTCTTCGCCGCCCCCGCCATCTCCGGCGGCAGCGTCTACGCCGCCGACCTGCGCGGCGTGCTGCACGCGATGAACCTGAGCGACGGAAAGCCGCAGTGGGCCATCGACGTCACCGCCGACCCCATGCTCATGGCCCCGGGCAGCGTCTATGGCGCGCCTATCGTCAGCGACGGGCGAGTCTACCTGGCCACCTGCAACATCGACGCCGAGCAGGCCGACGCCCAGTGCATCGTCGCGTGCGTCGCGGACAAGTCGCTGGCGGCATCCATGGCCGGCGGGCCGACCATCGCCGTCGACAAGGCGGCCAGGTCGATCCGCGTGCCCGGCAAGATCGCACCGCGAAAGCTCATCACGCTTAAGGAAATCTACCCGCTGGAGGTGGTCGCAGCCTACCCCTCGCCGCGAGGGCAGAAGGCCCACGAGACGGTCATCACGTTCGACGCCAAGCCGAGCGACATACACAAGGCGCTCGAAGGCCTCGGCCTCAAGCCCGGCACGCCCGCCCGCGAAGACGCCCCGCCGACCGGCCCGACCGTGCGCTTGCTGCTCGAGTTCACCGGCGCCGACGGCGAGCCGCGAACCGTTCCCATCGACCGCACCATCGTCGACAGGCGAACCGGCCGCCCGCTGCCCACGCTGAAGTGGTACTTCACCGGCTCGGTGATGCGCCAGCCGGACCCGAACCGCGACCTGAAGGTCTACGGCGCCGATCTCACCGGCACCCTGGTGGCGATCTTCCCCGTGACCGACGAGACCCTGTTCCAGTCCAACCTGACGATGAAGGACTCCACCCTGCTCAGGCTGGAGACCAACCGCAACGTGCTCCCCGTGGAAGGCACGCCGGTGACGTTGATTATTCAGGCGGACGATCAGGGCCCAAAGCAGAAGTAGGAAATGACAAATGACAAATGGTAAGTGCCAAATGAGAAATTCAACCGTGGGCGGCTGTCGCTTGCCTCTTCGCAGTCTGTTCATTTGTCATTTGGCACTTGTCATTTGTCATTTCCCATTTCCTCTTTTCGCGCAAACGACGCAGCCCGCGACGACCGACTTCATCCGCCCCATGTCCATGGAGTTGCCCCCTCTCGTCGCCCGGCCCTGGCCGACTGCAACGATCACCAACGCCCCTCTTCGCACGTGGCTCCCTCCCGCCGACCCGATGCTCCAGCCGCGACTGCTCCCCGCCGACCGCGGCAGCGCCGCCCCGCTCCGGCCGGCCATCGACCTGCCCGACCCCGTGGCCCTGGCCTCGCCCAGCGCCGCCCGGACCCTGCCGACGTATCCGCTGGCCAAGGCGCCCTCAGCCGACCCCGGCGATGTGATGTCGCTGCCGCGAAAGGTCCGCCCCAATTCCGAGCGGGCGATGGTGCTGGTGGACAACACGGCCGACGAGTCCCTGCATGTGATGCTGGTGACGACGGCCGCCCTCCGCGCCACGGTCGCCCCGTTCATCCGGCTGGCCATCCCCATGCCCGTCGAGTCGCCCGACGCCATGCCGATCCGCGCGACCCGCCCCGACGACGAGCCGGCCATCCTGGTCCCGCCGCCGCTCGTTCGCCCGGCCATGCCCACGCGGAAGTAACTACACCGCCCCGCGCGACCGCCGCCCCAGCCCGACCCCCAGCCGGGCCAGGTTGTCCGACACGTCGCCCTGCCCGAGGTGTACGTTCACGATCGTCACGCCCGACCGATTCTCCTCCGCCCCTCGCAACGCCACGAAGAGTTCGTCCTCCGTCCGCACGTCCGACGCCAGCCCGCCGCCCACAATCTCCGGCACCCGCGAGTAATCCCACGGCTGGAGGTCGTTGAACGCCCCGTCCAGGAAGAATCGCTCGGTCGCGTAGCCGGCGTTGTTCAGCACGATGACAATCGGCGACAGCCCGTAGCGGACCGCCGTCGACACCTCCATGCCGGTCATCTGGAACGCCCCGTCGCCCACCAGCGCGATCGGCCGGAGGTTCCGGTCGAACGTCTGCACCCCCACCGCCCCCGGCACGGCGAACCCCATGGAGCTGTAATACGCGGCCGACATGAAGTGCCCCGGCCGCGGGATGCGAAGCTCCACCGCCCCGAACAGCGCGTCGCCGACGTCCGCGATCACCACCGTGTCGTCCCGCACAAACGCGTTCACCGCCTCGAACAGCCGCTGCGACGTCACCGGCACGCGGCGTTGAGCCCGGAACGGCTGCACCGCCGCCGCCCCCGGGCCCGCCACGCGCCGCGGCGCGATCTTCGCCCGGCGAAGCTCCGCCACGAACGCCGGCAGCCGAACGTCGTAGTGATGGTGCCGGATGCTCACGCCGTCGATGTCCGCCGAGATCATCCGGCTGCGGTCGAGCTGCGCCGTGAAGATGCCCAGGTTCATGTCCGTCAGCATCGCCCCGAGCAGCAGGCAGCAGTCCGCCGACTCGACGTACTCCTTCACCGCCGGCAGGCTGATCGCCCCCGCATACACGCCCAGGAACCCCGGCAGGTCCTCCCGCACCACGCTCTTGCCCAGGAAGCTCGCCGCCACCGGCAGCCCGGCCGCCTCCGCCAGCGCCGTCACCTCCTCCGACAGGTCGAACCTCTTGATCTCCTCGCCCGCGATCACCACCGGCTGCCGCGCGCCGTTGAGCATCTCCACCGCCTCGGCCACCGCCTCCGCCAGCGCCGCCGCGTCGGTCGGCTCCTCGCTGTCGACGTGCTGGTGCCCCGGCCGCCCCGGCGTGTGTACGCGGTCGCGCGGCAGCTCGATGTAGACCGGCCGCTTGTTCCGCTCAGCCGCGTGCAGCACGCGGTCGATCTCCCAGCACGCGATGTCCGGGTCCGCCAGCACGGTGGCCGCCACGGTCAATTCGCGGAACACGCGAATCTGCGTGTCGTACTGGTTCACGCGGTGGTGCAGCAGCGGATGGCGGGCGCGTTCCGTCACGCCCGGCGCCCCGCACAGCACAACCACCGGCGAGCGTTCCGCGAACGCCTGCGCCGTGGTGTTGGCGATCTTCAGGCTGCCGACCGCGTAGGTCACGCACACCGCCCCCAGCCCGCCGATGCGGGCATAGGCGTCCGCGGCGTAGCCCGCCCCCTGCTCGTCGATCGTGTTGATGAACCGGATGCCGCCCTCGCCGAGCATCTCGATGAACGCGAGTGAGTAATCCCCCGGCACGCCAAACACGTGCCGCACGCCGTGATCGTAAAGTTGTCGGATAAGATACTGCCCGATGCTTGGCGGATGCATGTGCCGTCCTCGCGCCGCAGGTTGCTCCCCGATCTAGTATAGGCGTGGGCAAGGAGAAGTGGTCAGTGGCCAGTGGCCAGTGAAGAGGTACTATCCCGTTTCCTCTCACTGACCACTGACCACTGATCACTGGCCACTTCTTAGTTTCTCACTCCCCCGGCTTGGCGTCCGCCTGCCACCAGAACCACATCCGGTGCAGCGCGTTCTGGAACCGGGCCCCCGCCGGCAACGTCGCCTGGTCCAGCGACGACGGCGTCTGCCCGGCACGCGCGAACGGGTCGCCGTCCGCGCCGAACGCCGCCAGCCACCGCGTCCACGCCGCCGGGTCGTATTCGCAGGTGTGGCCGGTCAGCTTGATCAGCGACTGCTCCGCCTGGTAGGCTACCACGAACTCCGGGTCGCGCAACGCCGCGATCAGTTCCTCCAGAACCCGTCGCTCGCGATACTCGCACAGCGCAGCCGCCGCCCCCGCCCGAACCTGCGGGCTGGTGTCCTTCTCCATCCGGCCCAGCAGCACGCGCTTGACGTTGTCGCCGCGCTTGGCCGACAGCGACCGCACCACGTCCAGCCGGACGAAATCGTTTCGGTCAGCCATCGCCCACACCAGCGGCTCGACGGAGGCGGGGTTGACGGATCGCCCGAGCGCCCGGACGGCCGCCGCCCGCACCGTCGGGTCCGGGTCGCTCTTCACGATCGTGTCGAGCAGTTTGACGATGGGGTCGCTGGCGCAGTTCTCGGGCTTGCTGCCCAGCCAGTTGATCGCCTCGCGGCGCTGGTCGGGCCTCGTCGAGGCCACCATCTGGACGATCTTCTCATCCTGGTTGATCCGTTCGAGCGTCCAGGTGTACTTGCTGTCGCGCTTCCATTGGAACCCCGACTTCTCCGTCATGCTGTTGTTGCAGCCGGCCAGCAGCGACGCGATCGCGACGAGAAGACCGATCCGTCTGTTTGTGGAGTGCGGTAGCGAAGCTACCGCTTTGGACCGGAGGCGCGACGTTCGCCCGCCCAAAGCGGTAGCTTCGCTACCGCACTCCACAAAAATACGTTTGTCATTCGTCATTGCGAATCGCCTGATGGCCCGCGACGGCGCGTCACGCCCCTGCCCCCTGCTGCGCCGCAAAGAACTCGTCCGGGCCGATGTAGGTCACTCGCTCGATCGGCTCGCCGAGGAACCGCGAACCCACCTCGGCAAAACGGTCCGCGTTGTCCGTCACCAAACACGTCAGGCTGCCGCGGGTCCCCGGCTGCGGCGCCGCCTCCAGGCCCAGTTTCGGAAGCTCGTCCGCCAGCACGTTCGCCGTCTGCTCCGCCGAGTCGATCAGTTCCACGCCCTCGCCCAGCGCCGCCCGGATGGTGTCCGCCAGCAGCGGGTAATGCGTGCAGCCAAGCAGCATCCCGACCGGCGGCGTGCCCGTCCCGCGCGTCTTCTCCAGCACCGGCTTGAGGTACTCGTCGATCGCCAGCCGGACGATCGGGTGATCCGCCGGCCAGCCTTCCTCGACCAGCGGCACGAGCAGCGGGGCCGGCTGGGCGACAACGCGGGCGCCGGGGTTGTGCCGCCGGATCGCGCGGGGATAGGCGTCGCTGGCCACGGTGGCCGTGGTCGCCAGCAGCCCGATCGGGCCCCGCCAACTATGGATCGCCGCCAGCCGGGCGCCCGGCTCGATGACGTCCCAGATCGGCAGGTCGAATTGCTCGCGGAGCGCGTCGAGTGCCACCGCGGACACGGTGTTGCAGGCGATGACCAGCGCCTTGGGCTGGAATTTCACCAGGAAGCGAACGATTTCGCAGGCGAAGCGTGTGATGGTGGGCGAACTGCGGATGCCGTACGGCACGCGGGCCGTGTCGCCGAAATAGACCAGCGACTCCGCCGGCAGCCGTCGCCGGATCGCCCGCGCGACGGTAAGCCCGCCTACCCCGGAATCGAACACCACGATGGCACGTTGATCAGGCACGGGAACTCCTGACGAATAAGCTTTCAGCGATCAGCGTTCAGCTATCAGCAACTGATTCTTCCGTCTTCGCTGACCGCTGAACGCTGAGAGCTTCTCTGCTCTCCCCCGCCTCCTGCGTTGACAGCGGCGGGCATCGCCTTATAATCGGATCAACGATACTGCAAGCGTGCATGGATGTAAAGCTCGCGGCATCGGACGGGGCATCGGGGGCGAACGCAAGAGAGTGGGCCAGCCGCCGGGGGCGGACCTGCCAAGGAGCTACGATGAACGTCAGCGGCAAGAAGATCCTTCTGGTCGACGACGACCCGGACATCGTCACGTCGATTACCGTCGCCCTGTCCGACAGCGGCGCGGACATCCACACCTGTCGCGATGGCACGCGTGCGGTCGAGGAGTTCGCCACGTTCGCCCCGGACCTGGTCATCCTGGACATGATGCTGCCCGGCCGGAGCGGCTTCCTGGTGCTCGAGAAGATCAAGCAGCGCGGCGCCAAGACCCCGCGGATCATCATGATCACCGGCAACCCCGGCTCGCGCCACAAGGAGTACGCCGGCACCCTGGGGGTCGACGTCTACCTGAACAAGCCTTTCCGCATGGAGAAACTGACCACGGCCGTGGAGCAGCTCCTGACCGCCGCCCCGCCCGCGCCCACGCCTCCGGCGACGACATAGGACGACGCAAAGACGATCAACGCCGGCCTGCCCGTTTAGCCGCAGGACCGAAGGTCCGCGCTCCCGCTGCCCGCGAGCCGGAGTCTCCGTTCACGACGTACCGTTCGTGGGCGGACCCCGCTTGGACCGTCCGGGCGGAGCGACGACGCGAATGGATCCCCGCTGAGCCGCGGCAACGGGCCCGAATGGCCGAACGGAACCACCCACCCATAGCCGCAGCGTTCGCAGACCAGCACGGCAAGGACGCTGGTCGTAGCGCCCACATCACGGACGACTCCGTCGCAGAGTACTGCCGCCGTAAGGCAGTCCGGCGTCAGAGCCTCACCCCCACACGTGCGACACCAGCATCTTCGCCCCGATGCCGATCAGCACCAGGCCGCCGCCGCGCTCAGCCCATCGGCCGACCGCCTTGCCCAGCCGGGCGCCGAAACGGATGCCGACCATCGTCATCGCGCCGGCCACCAGGCCGATGATCACGCTCGGCAGCCAGATCGAGACGCGGGCGCAGCCCAGGCTGACGCCGACAGCCAATGCGTCCAGGCTCGTGGCGATCGAGAACATCACCAGCGACAGGCCCCGCGTCGGGTCGCCCTGACGCTCCTCATGCTCGCCGCGGAATGACTCCCACAGCATCTTGCCGCCTATAAAGCCCAGCAGGACGAACGCGATCCAGTGGTCGAATCGGCCGACCCGGCTGGCCAGCGTCGCCCCGGCCGCCCAACCGATCACCGGCATCAAGAACTGAAACAGGCCGAAATGGAATGACAGGCGAAAGACATGTCGCCCGGTCAATGGAACGACGACCAACCCGGTGGCGATGGCGACGGCGAAGGCATCCATCGCCAGGCCCAGGGCAACAAGCAGCATGTCGAGCAAAGACAAGGTTTAGCGCCCTCCGGTGACGCGATCCCCGCGAGTCACGCCCAGACGCTGAGCGACCGCCAAGCGGTCGTATCCTCAGCAAGACAGTGCGGCAAAAGTCTACCCGCGGGACGAGCCGGGGGCAACCATCAGGAAAAACGCCCTGCTGGAATCGTTGAAAAGAGCCGATGGAAATGATATCCTCAAACCCGCAAAAAGCGGGAATCGATCGTGATTTCCACTTGCCGCGGGCGGCTGAGGGCGGTTTAATATTGCGTTGGGCGGTGCCAAGAGCGTCCGATTCGCTTTTCCAGGGGGCGGCTGGTCGGGCGAAACGCCTGGCAGGCCGCAAGCACGCAGTCAGGGGATTGTGCGTCAGCCAACGCTGCAAACGGGCAGCTTTGGCGGGTTCTCTTTCTTAACCGGTGGGCGCGAGCGCCCGAAGTGAGTGACTTGAAATGAGCTTGACGGTAGAGAAGAAGCAGGAGTTGGTTGGCAGCTACAAGATTCACGAGAAGGACACCGGGTCGCCGGAAGTCCAGATTGCGATTCTGACCGAGCGAATCACAACCCTGACCGAGCACTTCAAAGGCCATAAGAAGGACCACGCCTCGCGGCGAGGCCTGCTCAAGATGGTCGGGCGGCGAAACGCCCTGCTGAAGTACCTCGCACGGGACGACCGTGATCGCTATCAGAAGATCATTTCTCGTCTGGGCCTGCGAAAGTAAGCTCGCGGGCGTGGGAGGAGCGGCACATCACGTTTGTGGCCGCACATCATGGAGCGGACAGAACGAGGACCTGTAACCAGAGGGCGAACGCCGGACTCGCCGGCGACGCTTTGATATTTGCATAACTTCGTCTGAACACAGAGTCGGGTCGGTGTCGGCTGACGTGTGGTCGGGGACGGAAAAACCAGAGGAGAGCATAGATGTTGGCATTGCGTGTGGAGAAGGAAATCGGCGGTCGCGTGTTGTCGCTCGAGACGGGCAAACTGGCCAAGCAGGCCCATTCGTCGGTCGTCGTCCGCTACGCGGACACCGTCGTGCTGGCGGCCGTCGTCACAGACAAGCCGCGGGAAGGCATCGACTTCTTCCCGCTCCAGGTCGACTACCGCGAAAAAACCTCCGCGGCGGGCAAGTTCCCCGGCGGCTTCTTCAAGCGCGAAGGCCGGCCCACCCTCAAGGAAACGCTCACCATGCGGATGATGGACCGCCCGGTCCGCCCGCTGTTCCCCAAGGATTTCCGCAA
>JAQTVL010000131.1 GCA_028706835.1 Phycisphaerae bacterium
ACTTGTCCTGCTGGCGGTAGATTTGCGCCCGCAACTCCAACACCTGCGGATAGATCGGGGCCTTGTCGATGCCCTTGACTTGCAGCAGCGCCTCGACGATTCTCTCGGCCTCGCCGAACTCGTGGACGTCCGCCGCCAGCCGCGATTGGAGCAGCCGAACCGTCACGTCGTTGGCCGCGTTGGGGTTGGAGAGCAGCTTGTCCTTGAGCAGGTCGCGTGCCTGGCCGAACTGGTTCAGCACGCGATAGACGTCGATCAGCGAGAAGACGGTCTCCACCATCTCGCGCGCCTCTTCCCGGCCGCCGCCCATCCGCTGCTCATACAGCCGAAGCGCCTCCTCCAGCCGGATCTGCGCCACGTAGGCATCGCCCAGCCGGGCGGCCACCGTGCCGGCCAGCAGTTGGTAGCTCGGCAGGCCCTGGATCAGGCCGCCGTATTCGTCCGCGATCGTGCGAAGTTCCTTGTCCGCCCGTCCATAGTCCGTGCTGTCGATGGCGCACTTGTTGATCAGCAGGCGGGCATTGATCAGTGACAGCTCGCACTGCTGCCGCTTGAGGCAGTCAGCCAGGACGCTCTTATCGTGCGGCTGGATGCTCAATCCTTCGGTGATCGCCTTGTCCGCCTCGTCCGCGCCGGCGCTGCCTTTCAATGCGTACAGCCGGGCCCGCTTGACGCACCCGGCTGCGGAGATCGGCTGGAGTTCGGTCAGCTTGGCCGCGACCGCCTCGCGGACGGGCGGCTCCTTCATTTCGCGCAATGCGGCGATGTAGTCGTTGCCCCACTCCCTGTATATCTTGCCGGCCTTCTCGATGTCGCCGGTGGCCTTGTACAACTCAGCCAGCATGTCCTGCTCCGAGCGGGTCATCAGCGAGTAATCGGTGATCTGGGGCAGGTCGGCCTGGAGTTGCCGCTTCTCCTTCTGCGATCGGTCCTCGGGTGACGACTCATCGGGCTGCGTGGCCGATCGCTGTGCGCGGTACAGCGTCCGGTACAGGTGGAACCGCGACAGGACCGCCGCAGAGGCGTCCTTGGGCGCGATCGCCATCAGCTTGTCGGCCTCGTCTGGGTTCGAGCCTTCACCGGGGGTGAGCATCGTCCGGGCGGCGTAGTAGTAGCCGACCGGATTGTCCGGCTGAAGCTCCTGCAACTTCTTAAGAAGGTCCATGGCCGCCTTGCGATCGTTGGCGCGGTTCATTCGCAGCCGTGCGATGGCCGCCGCCTCGTAGCCGTAGGGCCTCTGCGGGGCCATCTGGATCAGCGACTCGGCCCGTTCCTGCACCCGGGCCCAGATGCTTAGCGGATTGATCGGAAAGTTGGGGACGAACTGCGGCAGGCCGGCCAGGTAGCAGGTCAGTCGGACCAGCCGCTCCTGCGCCAGGACGGCATCGGTCTGGAGCTTGGACACCGATCCGTAGTAGCTGAGCGCCTGGTCTTCGCGTCCGATGCCGAAAAAGATGTCGCCGGCGCGGATGCCCCAGGTCTGGCGTTCCTGGACGCGGCGGTCGTAACTGAACGCCTTGGCGTAGTTCTCCGCGGCCTTGACCGGGTCCGTGCCTTCGAGGGACTCGGCGGCCTCGATGTACGGCTTGGGGTCCTTGGGAAGCTTCTTCCAGGCAAAAATAACGGCGGCCGCCACGACTCCCGCCAGCAGCGTCGACAGGATGATGACCAGCGGGATATTCAGTCGGCGTTTGGCCATTCGACTACTCCTCCTAGGGCAAAGCAGACCATCACGGGCGCGGTCAGCCGCGCAACGCCGTGATTCCTAGTTAGTCGGCACACTGCCGCGACCACTTTTGCCAGAAAACAACGACGACCCGCCGGGGAGTCCGGCTCCCGGAAGGCGATACGCCGGACTGAGTCTCATGGTGTCCTACGACAACGGGCCGCCTGGGTTCGCCCAATTCGGCGGCGAAAGGCCGGGGGGGGACGGGCTTGCTCCGCCTTCGGGTGGATCGTCAGAACGACGGGCGCGGCTTGATGTTCCACACCTCGGCCAGGTTCTTGTCGTAGACAAACCCGATCCCGTAGCTCAGGCGGTGCGCATTGCGGATGACCGCCAGGAACGGGGCATAGACGTTCGTGCCGATGTTGACGATGTCGTTGGGCTTGAGCACCCAATCTTCGTCCTTGCCGTTGATGATCCTCCCGGCGTCGATTACGAACGTCTGTTCCTGGTCGCCGATCCGCCGGATCACCTGCACGCGGGTAGGATCGGCCAACGGGCCGAACCCGCCTGCCGCCGCGATCGCCTGAGTCAACGTGATCTTCCGATCGCTCAGGCTGTAGACGCCCGGGCGGTTGGTGTTGCCCATCATGTAAAACTCGCCCATCACCGGCAGCGGGGCCATCAGCACGTCGGCCGGGCGGAGCACCACGTTCACGCTCGCCTTGCCGGCCCGCAGCGACGACAGCGCCACGCGGATCACCTTGGACTGGCTGGGCCCGATGGCTGGCGGCTCGGCGCCCTTGTCGCCCGTGGCCGGGGCCGGGGCGGGGCGATCCGGGACGAACGTCCACTTCCCGTCGACGATCATCCAGTGCCCGGCGGCTGCGCCCGGAATCGCATGGTTCTGACCGGTGGTCGGAACGCCGTTTCGCGAGGCGGTCACCGGTTCGATGTCGGTCGGCTGCGGGGTCGGCAGCCCTTGCGGGTTGAACTTCTGGAGCGCATCGGGGATGTCGGGCTTGGTCTTCGGCGGCTCAACCGGAGTCGGCGCCGGCGCCGGCTCGCCCGGCAGGGGCAGGGGCTCCGCCCCCGGCAGCGTTAGCGGGGCGGTTCCCGGGCGGGCTCCGCCGTTCTGGGGCGTCACGTTTGCCTTGGGCGCCGCCGGGAGCAGCGACTCCGGATTCTCGTTGCGAATGATGTAGATGTAATCGGTGGTGGTGTTGTTGGGCAACCCGACCATGCCGACCGCCTGGAGCAGCCGGAACCCGGGCACGGGCAGCTCGAACGCCCCGGGGCTGGGGAACGCCCCGATGAAGAAGATGCGGTTGTTCAGGCGGGTCGCCGTCAGCACCTGCACCTGCGGGTTCTTCAGTACGTCGGCGGCGCGATAGGCCTCGGCGACGATGTCCTGCATTTCCTGTTCGGTCTTGCCGGCCACGAACACCCGCTCCGGCAGCCGGGGCAGGATGATGTATCCGCTGTCGCTGATCTGTCTCTGTATCTGATCCGCGCCGGGCAGGTCGATCACGCTGACCAGAATCCGGTCGCCGGGAACGACCCGATAGTCATCGCGGTGAACTTCCAGGTCCTCCGGCGTCGGATCGGCGGCGTCCGCCGGCGAAGCCATACCGCTGTCCTGGTCGTAGATCCCGCCCTGGTGGCGAAGGGCCACAATCCGGTTGCTGTGCAGGCCGATCTGCTGGCTGGGGTCCAGCCAGCTCTTGTAGAAGAGTTGCTCGAAGCCTTCGCATCCGGTGCAGACGAAAACCAGCAGCGCCCCGAGGAGAAGACGAACCAGCGTGCAGCCATGTGTTCCGAGCTTGCTCGTGATCATGCGAATCAACGTGGATCTCCCATCCGCACCGGCGCCGGAATCCATCCCTGTGTTACGTGGCCCCACACGTGCCGTAGGGCCAGTCTACAGCCCCGGCGCAGGGTGTCAAGCATGGACGCGCCGCCCAACGCATGGATTATCGGTCGCAGTCAGGGCGCGACTGAACACTATTTCCGGGCTGGTCCAAGACCGGCGGGGACAATGGTCCTTCCTTTCACTCTGGGGGAGTCGAGACGGGCGTCGTTCGCCCGCGCAGCCAGTTGGAGTGCGGGATCGCAGCTCCCGCTTTGGGTTGCCCCAGGGCGCCGCGCCGAGCCAAAGCGGGGTCTGCGCCCCCGCACTCCAAGGCGGGCTGCGCCCGCAGAAGAGTCCCGGCGGCTCCCCGTCCCCCGCGTCACGCCTCCCGCCGCAGGCGGCCCCACAGCCGGAACAAATCCGCGAAGGCCCGCAAGATCACCCTCAGCTTCGCCCCCGTCTGCACGCCGGCCTGTCGCGGATAGTGATGCACCCCCACCTGCACCCACCGCACGCCGCGGCGGTGCAGCTTGGCCATCAACTCAACGGTCAGCGTCGCCCCGCGGCTTTGCAGCGTCAGGCCCCCCACGTCGCTCAGCCGGAACATCTTGAACGCGCAGTCGAGGTCCTTGATCCTGAACCGGAACAGCAGCCGGATCAGCCGGCCCCAGCAGAACGCGTTCACCTTCCGCAGGAACGGGTCGGCCCGCTTGATGCGGTAGCCGACGACCGCGCGGTTGGCGGGCATTAGGTCCCAGAACTGCTTGATCTCGGCGAGGTCGAACTGATTGTCCGAGTCGCTGAAGAACACCGCATCCTTGGTCGCCGCGTTGAAACCGGTAATCAGCGCCGCCCCGTAGCCGGAGTTCTTCTCGTGATGCACCGCCCGTACCTTGGGGTACTTTTGGCTGAGTTCCTCAGCCACCTCGCGGGTGCGGTCCTTCGAGCCGTCGTTGACGATGATGATCTCGTAGTCGCCGGTCAGCGGATCGACCGCCGCCACCGTCCGCTCGATCAGCGTCGGCAGATTGGCCTCTTCGTTGTAGGCCGGGAAGAACACGCTGAGCGACCGAACGGGCGGGAACGCTTCTGCCGATGTGGTTGTTTGTCTCATAGCACAACAATGGTATCCACATTCCTAAGGTCATTCAATCACTGAACTTCAAACTCTTGCGAAGGTTGCTTTCCGCTTGTCGGCGGCCCGCTGAACACCGTAGAATGGCGACCCGCGGGGCGAGCCGTTTAACGGTGATTTTTCACGCCTGTCACCAGTCGCCCCGGGAATGGAAACCGGCATGCCCGAAGCAACAGAAGAACTGTGTTCGCTAGACCGGATTGACCGCATCATCGACCGCTACGGCGGACAACGCAGCGCACTGATCCAGGTGCTTCTCGACATCCAGAAGGAAGACAAGTGGCTGGCGGAGGAATCCCTTCGCCACGTCGCCAGCCGCCTGAACGTGCCCCTCCCGCAGGTCTACCAGGTGGCCACGTTCTACAAGGCGTTCAGCCTGGCGCGCCGAGGCCGCCACCTGATCACCGTCTGCATGGGCACCGCCTGCCACGTCCGGGGCTCGCCGCGCCTGTTTGACCGCGTGTCGCAAAAGCTGGGCGTCGGGCCGGGAAAGACCACCCACGACGGCCGCTTCTCGCTGCTCACGGTCAACTGCATGGGCTGCTGCGCCCTCGGCCCCGTGCTGGCCATCGACGAGGACTACCACAGCAACCCGTCCGCCGCCGACCTTGGCCGCATTCTCAGCCAGTACGAATAAGAGGCATGGCATGGAAAGGTTCAGCAGCCCCCGCGACCTCGACCAAGCCCGACAAAGCGCCGCCCAAAGCCGCCAAGGCCGACTGACCCTTTCCCTCTGTTCCGGTACAGGCTGCCTGGCCAACCGTTCGCGCCCGGTCTACGAGGCCCTGATCGCCGAGCTCGACAAGGCTGGCGCCGCCGACAAGGTCATCGTCAAGCGGACCGGCTGCCACGGCTTCTGCGAGCGAGGCCCGATCCTCGTCGTCTACCCCCAGGAAATCTGCTACCTCAGCGTCCAGCCGGACGACGTCGCCGAGATCGTCGCCAAGACCGTCCTCAAGGGCGAACTCGTCGACCGCCTCCTCTGGAAGCAAGCCGGCAAGACCTTCACCCGCCAGTCCGATATCCCGTTCTACAGCCACCAGACGCGGCAAGTCCTGGCCCACAACTCCCTTATGGACCCCGCCGACATCGACGACTACATCGGCTACGACGGCTACGCGGCCCTGGCCGACGTGCTGGCCAACCGCACGCCCCAGCAGGTCATCGACGAGATCAAGCGGGCCGACCTGCGAGGCCGGGGCGGCGGCGGCTTTCCCGCCGGCGTCAAGTGGGAGACCACGCGCAACGCAGCCGACCCCGTCAAATATGTCATCGTCAACGGCGACGAGGGCGACCCCGGCGCCTACATGGACCGCTCCGTCCTCGAGGGCGCCCCGCACTCCGTGCTCGAAGGCCTCATCATCGGCGCCTACGCCATCGGCGCCACCGCCGGCTTCTTCTACATCCGACAGGAATACCCGCTCGCCCTGACCAACACGCTCAAAGCCATCGAGCAGGCCGAGGCCCGTGGCCTGCTCGGCGACAACATCCTCGGCTCGCCGTTCAGCTTCCACGTCAAGGTCCACCAGGGGGCCGGGGCGTTCGTCTCCGGCGAGTCCAGTGCCCTGGTCTCCGCGATCGAAGGCCGGGTCGGCGAGCCGCGACTCAAGTACATCCGCCAGTCCGTCAGCGGGCTGTTCGGCAAGCCGACCTGCCTGAACAACGTGGAAACCTGGGCCAACGTCCCGCTGATTATCCGCAACGGCGCCGACTGGTTCCGCGCCACCGGCACCGAAGGCAGCAAGGGCACGAAAATCTTCTCCCTGGTTGGCCAGGTCGAGCACACCGGCCTGGTCGAAGTGCCCATGGGCACGACGCTGCGGCAGATCATTTACGACATCGGCGGCGGCATCAAGTCCGGGCGGAAGTTCAAAGCCGTCCAGACCGGCGGCCCGTCCGGCGGCTGCATCCCCGAGGCCCACCTCGACACCCCGGTGGACTTCGACGCGCTCACGCAGCTCGGCTCGATGATGGGCTCCGGCGGCATGATCGTCATGGACGAAAGTTCGTGCATGGTCGACGTGGCCCGCTACTTCGTCGAGTTCCTCAAGGAGGAGTCCTGCGGCAAGTGTTTGCCCTGCCGCGAAGGCATCCGCGAGATGGTCACCATCCTCAACCGCATCACGCAGGGCCAGGGCCGGCCCGGCGACATCGCCTTCCTCGAAGACATCGCCGTGCTGCTGTCCGAAGCCGCCCTGTGCGGCCTGGGCACGTCGGCTGCCAACCCGGTCATCAGCACCTTGCGATACTTCCGCGACGAGTACGAGGCCCACATCCACGCCAAGACGTGCCCAGCCGGCGTGTGCAAGGCGCTGATCGCCTACACCATCGACGCCGAGCGATGCCAGGGCTGCGGCGCCTGCGCCAAGCAGTGCCCGACCAAGGCGATTACCGGCGAGAAGAAGGCGGCCCACCGGATCGACCAGAAGAAGTGTGTCAAGTGCGGCGTCTGCCTGGACGCCTGCCCGAAGAAGTACCGCGCGGTGGCGAAAGTGTCCTCCGTCAGCGTCGTCCCGGAGGCGGTGCAGACGGCGTAGGTGTTGGGAATGACGAATCTTCGCTGTTTGTGGAGTGCGGTGTCGAGGCCGCCGCAGGCGGTCGAGGCACCGCTTTCGCGGGAACGCCGGGAACTGCGTGGCAGGGTAGATGTTTCGCGAAACGTCAAACCCGCGGGCCGCGTTTTCGCAGTTTGTGGAGTGCGGTAGCGCAGCTACCGCTTTGGCGAGCAGCTATGTCTGGGCGCCGGCCCAAAGCGGGAGCTGCGCTCCCGCACTCCACAAAAGGAAATACACGGCGCATTTGTAAGCAGAGGAACCCATGGCCGACAACATCACCCTCACCATCGACGGCCACCCCGTGTCGGCCGACCCGAGCCAAACGGTCCTCGACGCCGCCCGTTCCGCCGGCGTCGCGATCCCCACGCTCTGCCACCACAAAGACCTGCTGCCCTACGGCGGCTGCCGGCTTTGCCTGGTCGAGCTGCGGCAGGGCAAGCGGTCGCAACTGGTCGCCTCCTGCGGCTACTACGCCAAGGCCGGGCTGGAGGTCCACACGCGCTCGCCGCGGGTGCTGCGGGCCCGCAAGCTGGTGCTGGAAGTGCTGCTGGCGCTGATGCCGTATTCCGAGGAAATCCGCCGGCTGGCACACGAGAACGAAGTCACCGAGACCCGCTACCAGCGGACAATGCACTACTGCGTGCTGTGCGGACTGTGCGTGCGGTACTGCGACGAGGTGAAGCACACCAACTGCATCGGCTTCGTCGGCCGGGGCGTGGAGCGCAACGTCGCCTGGGTCCCCCCGGACCGCTACGACCAGACCTGCCGCACGTGCTTCGAGTGCATGTCGCTCTGCCCCACCGGCGTCTTCCCAAGCAACTTCGGCCTGGCGGAGGTGTGAGCGCGCCGCGCGAATAAAGCCCAGGGAATGCATTCCCTGGGCTTTTCTTTTTGTTTGAACCCGACACCCAGTCGTAGTAGATTCCGCGTCATGACGACCTCAGGGGACACCGGCGTTTGGTGGTTTCACGTCAACGGTAATACATACGGGACCTGGGTGCGAGGCGACCCGCGCGGGTGGCGATCGCGCCACCATCGCGAGCACGTCGACGGCGACTACAAGCACCGCCCGCCACCCGGGAAATACGCTCGCATCGAGGCGAACAGTTGCGATTTGATGAATCGCCCGCCGGTGCTGCTGTCCCCGCCGCAGCGGGAAATCGCCGGGCGTGCGATGGTCGATCTCCTTGTCGATGCCGGAATCCAGTTGCTCTCGCTGTGCGTGACCGATGCCCACTATCACCTGCTCGGAAAGTTCCCGCGTTCGCGGGTGCGGGCGATCGTGGGGCGTGCCAAGAAGCACTCGTCCTTTGTGCTTCGCGAGCACGGAATCGTCGGCGGCTCCTGGGCGGTGCGATGTCGCGCAGTGCCGATCGAGGACCAGGCGCATCACGAGAACGTCTACCGGTACATCCTGGACCACAAGAAGGAAGGGGGATGGACGTGGAGTTTCCGCGAAGGGCGCTACTGGCCTACGACCACCGGAGACGCACAACTGAGTTGAGCGTCAACTGAGCGGCGCAAACGCGAGGTCCCGGGATCACAAGAAAAGCCCAGGGAATGCATTCCCTGGGCATTTGTTGCGCGAGACCTATCTCTCCCCCTATCCCCACCCGCGCCTGTTTGTTATCCTGCCCGCATCATGGAATCCGTCCGCAAAACTCTGCTCGGCCGGCGCGGCGTGCTCGCGTGGTGCTTTTATGACTGGGCGAACTCCGCCTATGTCACCAGCATCGTCACCGCGCTGCTGCCCGTCTACTACCTCAGCCTGTTCATCGACAAGAACAACGTCGTCGTAGACCTGCTCGGCTGGCAGTGGCACACCAGCGGCACGGCCTTGTGGTCCTACAGCAGCGGATTCTACATGCTGGCGGCGGCCGCGGCGGCCCCGGTGCTCGGGGCGATGGCCGACTCCGTCCGCGGCAAACGGTGGTTCCTCGGCGGGTTCGTCCTGGTCGGATCGCTGTTCACCGCGGGCCTGGCGTTCGTCCAGCCGGGGCAGTACCTGATCTGCTCGCTGGTCTACGTCGTCTCCGGCTTCTCGTGGACGGCGGCCAACATCTTCTACGACGGCTTCCTGCCCGAACTCGGCGACGAGCCGGCCCAGATGGAGGCGATCTCCAGCGCGGGCTTCAGCCTGGGCTACCTCGGCGGCGGCCTCATGCTGGCTGCCAACCTCGTGATGGTGTCCAAGCCCGAATGGTTCGGCCTGACCACGGCGGCGGCTGCACGCTGGTGCTTCGTGA
>JAQTVL010000132.1 GCA_028706835.1 Phycisphaerae bacterium
AGGCCGTCGCTGCCGATCAGGGCGAACAGGTGGGCGCCCTCGGGCAGGTCGTCACTGAGCCACTCGGCCCACTCGGCGTCGAAGCCGAGTTCGCCGATGCCGAACCCGCCCAGGCCAAAGCCGATGCTCCGCGAGGCGTCGTAGCCAAAGGCGCCGTCGCCGAACCCCGACAGGGCGAAGCCCCATTTGCCGCGGCCGTCGGGGAACCAGGCGATGGGCTCGGGGTTGACCGGCTGGGCGAAGTCGATCTCGCCCGCGCCGCCGTTGCCGAACACGTTGACGGTTGCACCCAGCGGGGCGTCGTTCGTGCGAGGCCAGCGGAGCAGGGCCCGCCCGCCGCGCGGCTGGGGGCCGAGCAGGCGGCGGAGATCGTCGCCGGACTCCGCGGGCGAGACGGCGACGAGCCGGACGGCCGCCGCGGGCCATGCGGTTCGCACCGGCGCCGCGACGAGCAGCTCGCGCTGGTCGGGGTCGTCGCTGACGGCTGCCAGTTGGCCGTTGACGTAGACCTGGACGAGGCTGTCGGCGGGCGTGCCGTCCGGCAGCGACCACCGCACGAGAGCGGCTCCGGCGTCGCCCTCGTCGTTGCGTCCGTCGGCGACGATGGCGACGCGAACCAGGTTGTCGGGAAGTAATTGGGACATGGGATGCTCCTTGATGAGCGTTCAGCTTTCAGCGTTCAGCGTTCAGCTTTCAGCCACAGCCATTCAATCCACGATCTGAAAACGCTGACCGCTGAAAGCTGATAGCTGACCGCTACTTTTCATGCGCCCATCTGCGTCATCGCGATCTCGTAGCCGATGCAGGCGGCACGACTCGCGCCGGCGTTGAGCAGTCGGCCCCAGCGGATGCGGTCGATCCGCACGTCGGCGAAGGTGCCAGCCGGGGCGGCGATCGTGTGCAGGGGGCTGGTGTTGAGCGCGACGATTGCCGCCATCTTCGTCAGCAGCGTGCTGCGATTGCTCGCCACCAGCCGGCCGGTGAGCGTGAGCGTTCGCGGCGAGTCGCCGAGGTCGATGGCGACGCGGCCGTCGAGCCCGGAGAACTGGCGGTCGAGGCGGCGGCGCTCCGGCTCGCCGACGGCGAGCGCGTGCGGGCCGCTGGCGACGAGCGACTGGCTGTCGATGAGCACCTGCTGATCGGCTGGCAGGGGCGCTCGCCCGCCGGCGGGGAGCACCCAACAGTCGACGTGCAGGACGAGGTTGGCCAGGGGCGGCGAACTCTTGCGCGAGCCGGCGTGCGAAACTTCCGTGGCGGCGCCGCCCGGGCCGGCGAGCGCCAGGCCGCCCTGCGACGGGTCGGCCAGGAGCGAATCGGTGACGGCGTCGGCCAGTCGGGCCAACGCGAGCCTGTTGGCCTGGCGGTCCGGGTCGCGCCGCCAGAGGGCGAGTTCGAGTCGGACGCGGGTCAGGCGATCGAGATCGTCCTGGCTGGGCAGGGCGCACTCGAGCGGCAGGAGCATGGCGGCGGGCAGCCTGGCGGAGTCTGGCTCGCCGGGGACGTCCACGAGACTTGCGGCCGCGAGGCCTGGCGTGGCGGCGACGGCGGTGAGAAGGGCCTGGGTGAGGTCGAGAGTGGCGGTGGTCATGGGGATTCCTCGCTTTCTGGTGACTCAGTCTCTTCGCAGTCGCGGGGCGCCAAGGTGACGGACGACGTCGGCCTGGCCGTCGCCGGTGCTGTCCAGGCCGAGCCGGATCTTCGGCAGCAGGCGGTCGAACAGGCGGCGGTAATGGGCGGCCTTGGCCCAGGTGCCGTCGGCGTCGTCGCCGCGCTGGGCGGCGCCGGCCAGCACGGTCGCGAGCACGCCGTAGGCGGACAGGGTGCGCAGGGCGTCGGGGTAGGCGATGTCGTCGGCGGACCAGAGGCTGGCGGGGTTGGCGGGGGAGAGGCCGAAATGTGCGAGCATTTCGAGCGCGACGGCCTGGGCCTGGGCGGCGAAGCTGATGACGTGCCAGTCGAGGTTGTCGCCGGCGAGGGCGGGCGCGGCGGCGTCGGCGGCGGTGTCGGCCCGCAGGGTGGACACGGTGAGTTGCGAGTCGGAATCGACGGAGACGATTTCGAGTGCGACGGGCGGGGCGTTGTCCGGGGGCTGGACGGTGAGGACCATGCCGGGGGCGAGGCCCGCGGCGGCGAAGTCGATGGCGTCGTCGGTGAAGGTGACGCCGTCGAGCGAGCCTTCGCCGCCGGCGGCGAGGATCTGGCCGGGCCAGGCGAGCTCGGCGAACAGGCGGGGCTCGAAGACGAGCAGGTCGCGGTCGAGAGAGAAGGTCATGGGGGCTCCTTTGGGTTGGGTTGGGGTGAAAAGCGGCGCCCTCCCCCGGAGGGAGAGGGACGCCGCGGGCGCTTACGCGCCCAGGCCGCTGATCACGCCGTGGGCCGCCTCGTTGCGGCACTCCAGGGTGTATTCGCCGACGATCTGGCCTCGCTCGTAGTCGCCGC
The DNA here is from genome assembly GCA_028706835.1 of Phycisphaerae bacterium. Classification (GTDB taxonomy): domain Bacteria; phylum Planctomycetota; class Phycisphaerae; order JAJVII01; family JAJVII01; genus STB-87. Next base: position 2,440 of record JAQTVL010000132.1, read on the forward strand.
TGACCGCCAGGGGGCGGTAGTGGAAACTGCGGCCGGCCAGCGGGAGGACGGCCAGCCGGGACGAGTCGAGCAGGACGACCTTGTCGGCCGGGACGAAGCGGGACAGGACGATGCGGCAGAGGCCGAAGTCGCTTTCGTAGGCGGACACCAGGTCGCGGTAGGTGGTCGCGTCGGTGGTGAAGCGGCGGGCTTCGGCCAGGAAGGCGTTGATCTTGCGCTTCTGGGCGCCGCCGACGAGGATGGTGTCGATCCGTCCGGCGGAGCGCTCCCAGATCTGCTTGAGCGCGGTGTTGAGCACGACCTCGGTGAGGTCGGTGTTGGGGAAGCCGCCGACGCCCTTGGCGAAGGCGTTGGTCGTGATGAAGCCGAGCAGGCCGCGCATCGTCCGCCGGACCGAGTCGCCGCCGGTCGCGTTGGCGGCGGGGGCGACGCCGTTGATCACGGTGTTTTCCAGGTCGCGCAGCATCTCGCGCAGGCGCTCCTGCTTCTGGTAGTCGAGCTCGTCGGCCACGGCGATCTGCTTGACGGCCAGCTCGCTGCCGGACGCGCTGACGGTCTGGGTGAAGATCTGCGTGTAGTTGAGGATCCGGGTGCGGACGGTGAAGCGCGGGTCGTCGGCTTCGCCGCCTTCGAGCGCGGCGTTGCCCAGGATGCGCAGCACCTGGTTGTCGGCCAGCGCCTCGGGGGCCGTGTCGCCGTAGCCGCGGGTGACGGTGATCGTGCCGGCCTCGGTGTTGACCGCGGTGACGATCATGCGTTCGCCGCTGCCGACGGGGGCCACCTGGTCGCCGGTGCGGAAGCGCTCGGCGTTGTCGACGGTGAGGGTGGTGTCGCCGTCGGGGTCCTGGGGGGTGGCGGCCATCGCGTCGGTGTTGGGCAGGAGGGAGTCCTCCAGCCACTCGTGGACGGTGCTGTGCGCGGCCCGCAGCGAGTCGCCGAGGTGGTTGAGCAGCGGGGTCTCGAACGGTGAGATGATGCCGATGAGGTCGGCGACATCCTCCGCCAGTTCGGGCAGCGTCGCGCCGCCGGAGTAGGTTGCCTTGCCGGTAAATGCCATGGGAGGTCCTTTCGGTGTGTGGTGTCGGATCGAACGGAACGGTTCACTTCAATCGCCGGCGGAGGCGGAGATAGTTCTCCAGCTCCGGGCCTCGGCCGGCGCCGGCGGCCCGCTGGGCGGCTGATCGGAGCAGCTCGATCGCGCTGTTTCGGACGCGGCGGCCCTGGGTGGGCGTGGCGATGGTCGTCGCCGGGGCCGCGGGCGTCGTCGCGGTGGTCGGGCTGCTCGGGGCGAGATACGGCTTGTCCTTGAGCAACTGCTCGATGACGTCGGCCGGCGATGCGTCGGCGTTCTGGCCAGCCAGCCGCTGCTCGGCCAGCAGCATCGCGGCCTCGAGGTCGATGACGCCGCGCCCAGCCAGTGCCTGCGCGAGTTCGCCGCGCCGGCGGGTGGAGGCGAGCTCCGCCTCCAGGGCGGTGCGGGTCCGCTGCTGCTCGTCGAGCTGCTGCTGCAACTCGGTGACGCGGCGCTCAGCCGTCTGCGCCCGGCGTCGATAGCGGATGGACTCAGCGACGGGGACGAGCTGGGCGGAGGGGGCGGGCTCGGGGTCGGGCTCGATCTCGGGTTGCGTGTCGGTCTGCGGGTCGTCTTGCACTTCGGGGTCGGTCATGGGGGGCCTTTCGAAGAAGAAGTGTCGTGGGTCTTCACGTTGTGGGCTGCTTTGGCGCGAGGCATTATCCCTTTGTGGAGTGCGGTAGCGCAGCTACCGCTTTAGGTGCGATGCGAAGAGGCAAGCGGATGCCGCGCGGGGTTCGGGTCGCGGCGCCCCGGCTGTGCCGCCAGGCAAAGCGGTAGCTGCGCTACCGCACTCCACAAACAGCGAAGAGGCAACGCGCTCAGTCGTTCGCGTGGCTCAGCAGGTCGCCGCCAAGGGGTCCCCACTCGATTTGCACGCGGCGGTCGGCGGGGGTCGTTGTCAGGACGCCGGCGGCGTTCAGCCAGGTCAGGGCCAGCTCGCAGAGGCGCTCCAGGCCCGCGCCGTAGACGGCGCGCTTGGCGGCGGTCTTGCTCAGCAGGGCGGACAGCGTGATCCGCAGGGCGTTGCCGCTGGACAGGTTGCCGAGCCGGTCGCGGACCAGGCCGGCTGCCACCGGCGGCACGCCGGAAATCTTGTCCATCGCCTCGCGGACCTGGTCGATGTGCTCGCTCTCGCTGGGCGAGCCGGGGTCGCCGCCGAACTCGATGATGCCGGCCTCCGGGTTGTCCGTGCTCCACATCCGCCCGGGGGCGATCGGGCGGTCCTCGAAGTTGTCGATGCCCCGGCCGAGATACATCTTGAAGCTCTGGAACGTGATGCGGTTGGCCCGGTCGCTCAGCCGGGTGTTCAGCTCGTCCTGCATCGGCGTCAGCCGCTCGACCTCGCTCTCGCCCTCGTAGCAGAAGGGGCGCGGCAGGTTCTGGATGTGGACGACGGGAATCTCGCCGAGCGGGTTTTCGCCCTCCGCGACCAGTTCGCGGTCGTGGTAGCGCTGCCATGCGCGCGGGCCGATGATCTCGGTGACCATCAGGCTGCGTTCGGCGCCTGCGGCGTCGACGGAGTTGTCGCGCTGGCGGAAGTGCTGGACGTAGTAGTCGCACTTGCGGTAGTCCTCGGCGTTGAGGATGGGGATCGCGCGGTCGGCTTCGACGAGCTCGAAGATGAGGGAGCGGGCCCCCACCGCGGCTGAAGCCGCACCTCCCCCGCTGCGCGGGAGAGGGGTTGGAGAAGGCATTCGGACCACGACATCCGCGAAGCCGTAGACGTGGGCGAAGAGGGCCATCTGACGCAGGAACATTGGGCCGCCGTTGGCGGCCAGGGCGGCGGCCTGGGCCTGGTCGATCTGCTCACGCAGGGCGGGGTCGTCGGCCTGGCTGACAATCTGGACCGGCGGGCCGAACAGGTAGTGGAGCATGGTGTCGATCCGCCAGCCGATGTCGTTCTCGATGACGACCTCTTTGCGTCGGATGTTCTCGACGCGGTCGCCGCCGAAGATGGCGCCGAACGTGTCGTGCCGGAAGCCGGTGATTCGCGGCGGCAGGCCGAACTCCTGGGCCTGCATGTACGGGCGGGCGGTTTCGCCGGCGTCGACGCGCGAGGGGAGCGCGGCTGAGTCTTGCAGGTCGTTGCGGTAGTAACTCATCAGCCGCTCGAACTTCACGGCCTGCTCGGCGCCGGCGAGTGAGAGCTGTTGGGCGAGGAAGTCCTCATCGAGCGGCGGGGAGTTGGGGTCGGAGTGGAAGATGGCGAGGTTGAAGGGCATGGGGGGCTCCTGAAGAAAGTGGGTCGCGGGTCGGTGGTCGGTGAAGAATGTCGAATGTCGAATTCCGAATGACGAATGAATGACGAATGACCAATGACGAATGCGGGGCGACGTCCGTCTGTTTGTGGAGTGCGGGAGCGCAGCTCCCGCTTTGGGGCGCGGGCGGGGGACCGCGGTTCAAGCGACAGCGCCGAACGGCAAGCGGAAGCTGCGGCTTGACGGGGTGGCTGACCGTCGTCTGGCGTCCGAAGAAGAGCGGTAGCTGCGCTACCGCACTCCACAAAAGGACATTCGATATTCGTCATTTGACATTCTTTCGTCATTCGACATTCGACATTCGTCATTGCGCCGTTCAGTACAGTCGCTCCACGAGCTTGCTCTCCTGGCGGTGGTTGACGAAGAAGTAGCGGAGGGCGTCGATGGGGTGGTCGTGGACGCCGTCTTTGATGGGAAGCTCGCTGTTGCCGCCGCTGCGCTCGCCGGGGTCGGGGTAGCGGTAGGCTTCCATCGCCAGGATGAGGCGCTCGCAGCGCGAGTCGATTCGCAGCATGGGGCCTCCGTTGCCGCCGGCGCTGGTCTGGCCGCCGTCGAGGTGGCGGCGGATGAGCTCCAGGCCCTCGACGATGGCGGACGGGCGGGCGCGGGTCTCGATGCGGTACGATCTGAGCTCGGAGCGGGCGGTGGTGCCGGTGATCTGGTCTCGCTGGCTGCCGGCGGGGTCGCAGTAGGTCATCGCGACGTGGGCGGGGTCGAGGGCCTTGATGGCGCCGGCGTGGACGTGGATGGTGGCGGCGGACCGGAGGTATTCCTTGAGCACGAACACGTCGCCGGCGGGTGACACCTGGAGCCAGAGGCAGACGAAGGGGTTGGCGAACCCGAAGTCAATGGCGCGATAGATCGGCCAGCCTCGCCTGGGGCGAAGCTCGGCTGTGTGCCGTTCGCGGGAGAAGGTGGGGAAGACCGCGCCGCGGCGGGTGGGGCGGAGGCAGAGCATCTCGGATTCCCAGAGTTCCTTGCTGACCCGCTGCTTGGCGGCGATGGCGTCGTCGATGCGGAAGAAGCCGTCAGCCTGCCTGGCCCGGCCCGCGCACTCCGGGGCGAGCGGGCAGGCGGCGCACGAGCGCTCCTTGGGGCAGCGTTCCAGGACATCGAGCACGCACCAGCGGTAGACAGGCGAGCGGCGTTCGTTGGCCTGCTCGACGATGTCAGCCATCAGGCCGCCGATGCGGTGGAAGGTGGAGAAGGCTTCGACGGCGCCGCGGGCGAGAGCGGGGGTCAGGGGCTGGGGGTCGGGGGTCGGGGGTGGGGGGTGGGGGGTCGGGGACTGGGGATTGGGGGTCGGGGAATTCTCCGCCAGCCCCCAGCCCCCGACCCCCGCCCCCTGTATTGGTTTGCTTTCCGTGACGAGTTGGCAGCTTGACCAGACGTCGGTGTCGAACAGCTCGACCTCGTCGCAGCGCATCTTCTGGACGCGGTTGCCGCGGACGCTCCGCTCGCTCTGGGCGAGAATCTCGATCTCGCTGCCGTTGGCGAACCGCAACGTGCGGGCGGTGATGCCGCGCCGCCGGCCCAGGTGCGGATCGACGCCGGAGGCCAGGCAGTTGGCCAAGGCCCCGCCGCGAAGGACCATGCCGGCGGCGGCGTCGTACATCTTGCGGCTCTGTTCGAGCGAGCCGCCGAGGATTCGGATCTTGATGCCCGGCTTGTAGAGTGCGTCGAGCACGGAGACCAGCGCCCCGAGGGTGGTCTTGCCGCCGCCGCGATTGGCCCAGATGACCGCGTCGGAGAATGCGTCGAAGTAGGCGTCGCGGACGTAGTCGAACGGCCCGCAGTGGTTCGGGCAGACCGACGAGCGCGGCAGGTGCAGGCCGAACAGGGTCCGGCAGAGGAAGTGGAGTTCGTCGGGGGTTCGCGGCGGGGTGCGCGCGAGCCGGGTCAGTTCCTGGGGCGAGAAGTCGCGGGCTTGAAGAGGGCGGTGCATGGTGATCTCCGAACGCTCAGAGGGTTGGTATTCTTCGTGATCGGTTGGGTGCCATGCCTGTGGCAGGCGACAGCCGTACCGTCGACTGCCACAGGCATGTCTTCGGCGCGGGATTGTCCTGGGGTCACATGCCTGCGACAAAACAGCCGTCGCAGGCATGGCACCCAACGCCCGGGGTTGCCCCTCTCCCTTACTCCCTCCCCCAAAGGGGGAGGGAAAAGAAGAGGCTCCTTCCCCTCGCGGGGAGGGAAGAAAAGAGGCTCCCTCCCCTCACGGGGAGGGAAAGAGGAAGACGTCAGTCTTCCCTTGGCTTACGCCGCATCAGCTCAGCCATTTCCGCCCGGCTGAAGGGGCTCACGTTCGGCGCCGGCTCGTTCGTCGGCGCCGTCGGCTGGGGACTGGCGGGCGGCGTCTGCGGCCACCGGGCGGCTGTCGCCCCCGCAGGGGCGGGATAGGCGGCAGTGTTCGCCCGCTGGCGAAGCACCGTTTCCTGGAACCGGACGACGGCGCGGAGTTCGGACGCGAACGCCGGCGCCTCCGCCCAGCCGCGGTAGACGTGCGGTGCCAACGGCGGCGACAGATGTTCGATGGCGGTCAGCACATCCAACCGGGGGTTCGTCAGCATCAGGCTGAGCACCCGCCGCTGGCGCGGGGAGAGATGGCCGGGCATTTTTCGGGACATGGGGGCCTCCAGGGTTAGAGAACCGATAGTAGTAGACCGGCCTGCCGGGCAGGGCGAGCTCGCTCATGCCGGCTTGGCGGAAGAAGGGGACGTACTGGCCCATCCGGGCGAACGACTCGACCAGCGGGGCGTCGAGGCGATCGAGCACGGCGGCGACGAGCTTGCCGGCCAGGCCCAGGCCCCGATACAGCGGGTGAACGATGACACGCGAGAGGGTGAGGGCCTCGCGGTTCAGCCTGGCGATGCCGTCGCGGCGATGGCGGGGGGTGCAGTAGCGGGAGGCGGTGACCCTGTTGCGTGCGGCGGCGTTGATGACGGGGCAACTGACGACGACAACGCCGGCGAGGACGGGGTAGCCGGCGAATTGCCAGAGGAGAGGCGGGAGGGCGGAATTTCGGATTTCGGATTTCGGATTTCGGATTGAAGAACGGGCGGACGGATCGCCTTCGAATCCGAAATCCGCAATCCGAAATCCGCAATCGCTTCCATCCCAGCGGGCGACGAGGCGCCAGACGGTTCGCATGGTGGCGGGGCGGCGGGCGCGGTAGTGATACTCGGCCAGCGCCAGGTAGTCAGCCCAGACGCCTCGCTCGACGCGGAAGGACAGGGTGAGTTGTGGATAGGCGAAGGTCATAAGAAGTCGCGTGCCTCCGTATAAGGGGCGGTGGGCCGGTTTTGTGCGTGCTTTTCGGGGGGTGGGGGAAACGGGCGAAATGGCGGAAGTGCTGGGGCGGCTGGGGGTTGCGGAAAGGACGGCGGCGGCGAAAAAAAGTTGAGAATTATTTGGGGACGGAACTGGGGAAAACGCGCAGAAATACACTATTGCAGCGGGAGGGGGGATTGTGTGGAAGAAGGACGAAGAAACGGCTTATCCGCAGATTTCGCAGATTACACAGATTAGACGCCTCCCTCAGAATAGGCGTGAGCGTTTAGGCGGCGACACGAGTGGGCCGGGGGCGGATCGTCGGCTGGGGGATCGGATGAATCCCGGGGCGCGGCTGGAAGAAGCTGACGGGGACGAATCGGG
>JAQTVL010000133.1 GCA_028706835.1 Phycisphaerae bacterium
GCCCGATCCTGGGCCAGGTAGCAGCCTTTGCCCTCGGCGAACCGCTGCCATTGCGGCAGGATCTTGTCCACGCCGGTAAGCTTCTCTTCGCCGGCGCTCAGGCCGAGCGCCCCGTTCAGGGCGATGTCGGTGCGGACCCAGCGATCGGGGCGGGTGGCGGGCCCGACCGGCCTGGGCAGCGTGCCGACGCGAAGCCGCCAGTCCGGGCTGGTCGGGACGCACCACCAGTAGAGCGGCACCATCTCGCCGCGGTCGCCGATGGCGGCCTTGACCACGCTCAGCGAGATCGGGGTCATCGCCCGCGACTGGGGCTGGCGGATGAGCAGGCCGGTGTAAGGCGACGTGGTCGAGAGCGTTCGCTCCTTGTGTCTGCTGTAGCTGCTCACGGAGGTGAAGCAGAGCAGCGCGAAGGTGATGAGCATGACGGTGGTGCCGGTCAGTGCCGTCCGCAGCCTGCGTTTCCGCATGTTCGCGATGCCGAGGCGTACGGCGCTGGCGGCCAGGCCGCTCTTGCTGCTGCGGGCGCCGCTGGATTCCGCCCGCCCGCTGCGCATCTCCTCGAGCTGCGACTTGAACTTCTGATAGACGATCGATATGACCAGCAGGCTCATGAAAATGATGCCGAAGGCCATAATGATCATCAGCGGCTGGGTGCTGATCCGGAACGCCGGATGGAAGCTCCACAGCACGGCCGTCATGACCGTGAATATCGCGGTGATGCCGCCGAGCTGGCGATACACGTGCGGGCTGGCGAACAGCAGCCGCTCCATGGCGAACGAGAACGGCACCAGTGCCAGCAGCAGGAAGATGGCGGCCCGAACCACGTCGTTGGCCAACTCGCGGACCGCCTGGTAGCTGCGGACCTCGTTGGACAGGGCCCCGCTGGACGCGGCGAAGAGCGCCAAGCCATCGTTGCGCTGCCGGGCGTCGGCGGCCTTGTCCAGCAGGGTCGTGGTCGCGTCGTGAATATCGTTGACCGTCTTGCTCTTGAGGCCTTTTTCGGCGTAATCCTCGATCCGTCGCGCATCAAGCTTGTAGAAATCGTCGGCGGCCACTTCCATCGGTGACTTCGGCAGCGGCTCGCCGAGGGCGAAGCCCTTCATCGTGTCGCGTGCGCTCATGCCGCGGGCCTTTTCGGGGTCCACCATGTTGACCAGGATCATGCGGTTGTCGGTGGCGCCTGCCCGCAAGAGCATCTGCCAGCGCATGCCGGCCTGGGACTCAAGGAACGCGTTCATCTGGCCGTCGAAGAGCGAGAAATTCATCCGCTGAGGCCGGCCGGCGCGGTGGGCGTCCAGCAGCGAGCCATAGGGCAGCCCGACGAGGAATCGCGGGTCGATCAGCCCGACGACGTTGATCTGTCGGCAGGAGAACACCAGCGCCCGGCGCGGGTTGGCGTTCTTCTCGGTGAAGTTGACGTCGAGGCGAACGCCCTTGCCGACCTTGTTCAGGTCGACCGCCCGGACGATGTCGCCGTCGTCGGTCAGTTGATACGACTGGATGACCCAGCCGGCGTAGCTCTCCCGGCCGCCCATGGCGTTGCCCGGCAGGTTGTCGAAGAAGAACATGCCGTCCGTGCCGGTGAGCACGTACTCGTCCATGCGCATGCCTTCGGCGAACGCACGCCAACTGAAGTACAACTGCCCGCCGCGGCAGCCGCCGTTGACCAGGGTGGTCAGATAGCCGGGCATGGGGACGCGGGGAACGGGCTCGCCCGGGGACTGGTCGACCACGACGCCGCAGGCCCGCGACCACAACTGCGTCGTCGGGTTGGGGGCGAAGTCGGTGTGGTTTATCAGGCGGTCGACCAGCGTGGCCGTCGCGTCGGCCTGCGGAGCCAGGCGCCGCCAGTTGAGCGCCGCCGCCGTGTCGTACGGCGTGTCCACGCGCGTTCGCACGCCGTTCAGGGTGCCCCAGGTCATCGCGGGCACGCCCCAACTGACCGCCACGCTGCTCACGTTCGCCGCGGGGCCGACCGAGAACTGTTCTTGGGCGGTCGAGCCGGCCAGCGGCGACAGGTCCGCCACCGCCGCCTCCAGGCCCGTCCAAAGCCCGTTCTCGCCGAGCGGCTTGAGCCAGTTCATGAACTGCTTGGCGTTGCCCGTCTCGTTGAGCCTCTGGAAGGCGCAGAACAGCCTCGGGCCGACCGTCACGCCGGCGTCCGACAGGTCCACGCCGAGCAGGAACGCGATCGTGTTCTGATCGATATTGCGGTCGTCCATCTTCGTCGCACAGAACGTCCGCCAGGCGTCCAGGTCGCCTTTCGGCTCGCGGAGCTTGTTCGCCTTGACGAGCGCCCGGCACTCGTCCATCGTCCAGTCAGCCGGATCGCGGTGCAGCGCCCGAACCAACTCCCTGCGAAGCCCCCGCCTCTGCTCGTGTACCGCCAGCCGGGCCTTCGCGTCGGCTGCCTGCCCGAGCACGCGATCGCACACGGCGTCCCAGACGGCCTGGGCCCGGGCGGCCGTTTCCGGCTTGGTGGGGGCGTCGGTCAGCAACTGGTTCTGGGCGCCGTAGAAGCCCTGAAGATCGGCATCGAGCGCGGCTGCGCGGGCCTCAGCCGCCTTCCCTTCCTCGCCTTCGAGCTTGGAAGCGAGCAGTCGCATGGGCCCGAGTTCGTCGTTGATCCGCACGACCTGCCGCGCGACTTCGTCTTTCACGTAGCGGTGCAGCTCGTAATACTTCCGCTGCCATATCCGATCCTGGCCGGCGGACCCGCGCCCCAGTTCGTTGACCAGCGCGGCGTGGTCGTCGTATTCGCGGCAGGTATTCTCGTCCTGCCTGACGTAATACTGCCGATCCTTCTCCCGCGTCGCCAGCGCCGCCAGCATCGCCCGCACGCCCACCTGGTTGGCGGTGAACGCATCGACGAATGCGAAGAGCACCGGCCTGGCCGGGCGATTCTCGACGCACCGCCCCAGCAGCGAGAGTGTGACGGCAGCATCGACGGCCGCATCGGCGCCGGGCGCGAGGTCGGGCACGACGCTCATCGAGTCATAGGCGGCGGCGATCGCGATCGCGGCGGGAAGCGTCCCGGCGGCGTCTCTCGGTTTGACCAGGACGTAGAAGTTCCGCGCGGTCACGGGGCGGAACTGCACGTTGCAGGTCAATCGCGCGCGAAGCCCGGGGATCGCAATCCCATGGCTCTTATTCTCTGCCGAAACATCTTCGTTCTTTCGAAGCGAGTTCGCGATCGGCGTCAGTTCCGCGCGGAGGGCGTCCGCCCGCGGGCCGTCCGGGAGATAGAACCGCGGCACGTTCAGCGGCACGCGCGTCAACTGGGCCACCGCGTCTCGCGTCTGGGCAGCCGGCGTGCCCAGAAGCAGGATCGCCCTGGCCCCGAGGTTGCTCGCCAGTTGCCACCGGTTGCCGCTGTTCATCTCCATGACCGCGATCTGCCCCTTGAGGCTTCGCGGCAGCATGTCGGGGTAGTCGCCCTCGCCGACGTAGATGAGTTCGCCTTCGATGCCGTCCCGAGGCGTGGTGTTGGCCCGGACCAGCGCCGGCCAGATGGGGTAGATGGCCTGGGCGTCGGCGGCGGCTTCGGGCCGGGTGGCTGGCCCGCGAAGCAGGGTCATCCGGCCGAGGAGGGTCTGCGGCATGACCATCTGGTATTCGTGGGTCCAGATTTGGACGCCGGGCGCGGCGGCGTACTTCTGCAACCGCGCCCCGAGCGCCGCGGAGGCCGCGTCGTGGCCCGGGGTGCCGACGACCCGTGTGGGGTAGCCACTGAGCCAGTCGGTGTCGGCGATGACCTGGCGGACGAGTGGGGAGACGGTGTCGGGCATGGTTTGCGGGCGCGGGGTGGCCGGGGCGGCCGGGGCGAGCGAGGCCGCAAGCAACCATCCCGCCGCGACGACGAGCCACAACCACGTGCGGGGGCGCAAACTCCGTCCGTTTGTGGAGTGCGGTAGCGAAGCTACCGCTTTGGGTGAACGGGGGGACGCGGGGCGCCGCAAAGCGGTAGCTTCGCTACCGCACTCCACAAAAAGATATTCGCTCGCCCTGAGCGCAGTCGAAGGGTCATTCGTCATTGGACATTCATTTGTCATTCGAAATTCGTCATTCGTCATTGCCAATGCTCACGTCCCCGGAAGCACACGAATCTGCCGGGGCAGGATGCCCTGGCTGACCAGCAGCAACTGCACGCCCGCCCAGAATATCGCCGCAAATACCTCGCCCATAATCAGCCCCAGGAATACCAGCCGAGCCTTCCGATAGCCCATCGCCCCGCCGAACCGCACGAGCACGACCTTCGCCAGCCAGCCGATGAAGATGCTGGCCCATACGACGTCGCCATAGCTGGGACTGTCGATGACCAGCAGGCCGATCGGGTGCAGAGGCCATGTCGGAAACGTCAAAGAGAGCCAATATAACAATCCGGCGAGCGTTGTGCCGAACAGAAAATGCCCGCCGACGTTCTGGGGCGGGCGGCTGAGGTCGCCTTGGCGTATCTCGTCGACGACCTTGTTCGCGTTGCCCAGTCCCCCCTTGCCGAAGCCGTTTATGGGCGACCCGTCGATGGCTGAGTCGTGCTGGTAGTTCATCTCGATGTGCGACCACCCGCCGATGAGCAGCCCGCCGACCAGGACCGCGAGGAACAGCCAGCCGAGGCGCATCTGCGATTTCGGGCGATTCTCGCCGCTGAGCGCGAGCCCCTGGACGGCCATGGCCGACGGCCCCACCCGCGAGCCTATGGGGAAGATGATGGTCACGATGGCGGCCATATACATGGTGACCGGCGTGAGCCAACTCATCGGGGCGAGTTTCATCAGGTAGCCGGCATCGCTTTGCAGTCGCATGAACGGCATGCCGGTCTCGGCAACGACCCTGCTGATGAGCAGGGCGATCATGAATGCGTAGGCGACCAGGGCCAGCGCCCATGCGGCGTGCCGGGCCAGCGAGGCGTCCGGGGCCGGCGAGGCCTGGGAGAAGCCCCACCCCAGCCAGGTCAGCCAGGCCCACAGCCCGGCCATGCCCAGAATCATCAGCCAGGCGCTGTCGCGGTTGCGGCGATCCTCGTCGCCGGCGGGCTTACGGAACAGGCAGCCGGCCACCCGCCGCCAATGGGCCCTGCCCATCCACAGCACCGCGGCGGTCATGGCGAGCATGGCGCCGGAGCGGTGGTCAGCCATCTGCCCATGATGGAACGGCGGGAGGTAGGAGATGCCGACCATGCGGTAGCCGCCATAGAACAGGATGAAGAACCAGATGGAGAAGGCGATTCGGCCTGGCATGAAGAAGGCCAGGCCCACGAACGCGAAGAATATCCGCCCCCGGGACAGATGGATGGGCAGGTGCTGCCACGGCGGCTCGGAGAACATCGAGCCGAAGTTCCAGTTCAGCGGGATGGCTGGGACGCCCTCCGGGAAGTATATCTTCAGCCCGGCCAGAACGTGCAGCAGGAACACCACGCCGGCCCCGGCCCAGAACGACCGGCAGCGGAGCAGCGGCGGATACGACTTGCCTGGCGCGGGGTCTTCGATGATCGCCCGTTCGACGGTGACCAGCGGAAAGGCCAGGCGCTCGTTGTCGCGCCATTGCGGCAGGACGATCACGCTGAGGCCCATCATCATCATCCAGGCGAACAGCAGGAGCAGGCCCCATGTGGCCAGCGGGCGCATCCAGGGCGCCCAGGCGACCTCGGCGCCCGGCTTGCCGTTGGAGAACGCCTCGCCGACGGGGGCAGGCAGGCCATATTTGACCTTGTCGGGGAACAGCGACGGGGGGACGTGCATCTTGCCGTATTCGTCGGCGAGGGCCTTGTTCTGGTTGACGATGCGCGGGGTCTCGGCGAGCATGTAGGGCAGCGACCGCAGCAGGCCATGGCCTGGGATCGAACTGGCGACGAGCATCACGGCGAACACAATGGCCAACTGCCGGCCGGTGAGCGCCCAGGCTTGGCGCAGGCGGCGAAGCAGCGGGTTGATGGCCAGGACGATGACGAGGATGAAGAAGACGGCGCCGGCGGGGAGGTAGTCGTCGGCCAGCGGGACGTTGAGGAACAGGTAGTTGTTATACGGGGTGGCGATCCAGATGGCGATCGAGCAGAGCGCACCCACGACAGCGGCGGCGAGCGTGCGCCCCCAGCCGCGCGGACGCGCGGCTGGATCACAGCCGCTGTCGACGGAGTCGGCTGCAGGCGTGGCTGTCCCTCGCTGGCGATGCGTCATGAACGACTCCCCGGAACCACCGGACGGTCCACCCGCCGGAGTAGCTTAAACCGTCGATCCGGCATAAGGTAGCGGACGGGATGCGAACGTCAACGAGATACTACGGGCGTGCGAGTTGGGGGGGGCGGGGTGTTAGGGGCTGGCAATTGGGGGTTCGGTGGGATAGAAAGAGCTGGCGGGAAGATCGGGGGGAGTCGAAAGCGAGCGCAAAATGAACGGCACGATACGGGTGATGCTGCTGGGTGCGATGGTGGCGGCGGGGGCGATCGGGTGCAAGCGGGACGGGGCGTCCGACTCGCGGCTGCACGTGAGCGGGAATATCGAGGTGACGGACGCGCAGGTGAGCTTCAAGATAGCCGGGCGGGTGGACGCCCGGCTGGTCGATGAGGGGGAGACTGTCAGTGCCGGCCAAACGGTAGCGATCCTCGACAGCCGGGACCTGGCGCAGCAGGTTGCGCTTCGCGAGGCGGAATTGGCGGCGGCGAGGGCGGCGTTGTCGGAATTGGAGGCGGGATCGAGGCCGGAGGAGATCGGCCAGGCCAAGGCGGCGGCGAAAGCGTCCGAGGCCAAGCTGGCGGAGCTGAAAGCAGGAGCAAGGCCACAGGAAATAGCTGCACAAGCGGCGGTGGTCGCGCAAGCCCAGGCCGAACTGGACCGGCGTAAGGTCGAGTTTGACCGGCTATCGACCTTGAAGGCCCAAAACCGCGCAGCCGATATTGAATTTGAGGTAGGCAAGGCGGCATACGACGCAGCCAAGGCCGTTCTCGCCCAAGTCCAGGAACGCCTCAGCCTGATCAAGGCCGGAACGCGCCAAGAGGTGATCCAGCAAGCCGAGGCTGACCTTGCCGGGGCCCAGCAGAAGCTGGCTATGGTCGAAGCCGGCCCGCGAAAGGAAGACATCGCCCAGGCCAAAGCCAAGGTCGCCCAGGCCGAGGCCGCCCGCGACCTGGCAAGGACGCAACTGGGTTACGCCACGCTTGCCAGCCCTTTGACCGGGGTCGTGATGAGCAAGAACATCGAGCCGGGGGAATACGTCGCCCCGGGCACGCCAGTCATCACCGTCGGCGACCTTGCCTCCGTTTGGCTGCGGGCCTACGTCAACGAGACCGACCTTGGCCGCGTCAAGCTCAACCAGAACGTCCGCGTCACCATCGACGCCTACCCCGGCAAGGTTTACCCCGGCCGCGTCGCGTTTATCTCCCAGCAGGCCGAGTTCACCCCCAAAACCGTCCAGACCGACAAGGAGCGCGTCAAGCTCGTCTACCGCGTCAAGATCGACCTCGACAACGCCGCCATGGAACTCAAGCCCGGGATGCCCGCCGACGCCGACATCCTCCTCGACCAGTTCGCACCCGCGCCCGTCCACCCCCCCACCACGCAGGCCGCCCCATGACCCATCCCGCCATCCGCACCGACCGCCTCACCCGCCGCTTCGACGGCCTCACCGCCGTCTCCGATCTCTCCCTCGCCGTCGCCCCCGGCGAAATCTTCGGCCTGGTCGGCCCGGACGGCGCCGGCAAGACCACCGCCATGCGCCTCCTCGCCTCGAACCTCGCCCCGACCTCGGGCCAAGCCTGGGTCCATGGCCACGATGTCGTCCGCGACGCCGAGCGGGTCAAGGAGCAGATCGGCTACATGAGCCAGCGGTTCGGCCTTTACCCCGACCTGTCCGTCATGGAGAACCTCCACTTCTACGCCGACATCTACAGCGTCCCCGCGCGTGGCCGGTCCGACCGCATCGATCGCCTGCTCGCCTTCTCCAACCTCGCCCCGTTCAAGCGCCGCCTCGCCGGCAACCTGTCCGGCGGCATGAAGCAAAAGCTGGGCCTCGCCTGCGCCCTAATCCACACGCCGCGCGTGCTGCTCCTCGACGAGCCGACCAACGGTGTGGACCCGGTCTCCCGCCGCGACTTCTGGCGTATCCTTTACCAATTGCTCGCCGAGAACGTGACCATCTTCGTCTCGACCGCCTACCTCGACGAAGCCGAGCGCTGCAACCGCGTCGCCCTGGTCCACGAGGGTAAATTGCTCGCCTGCGGCACCCCGACGGAACTGAAACGCCTGATGACCGCCAAAATCGTCGCCATCCAGACCCCGACCCCGCGCCCCGCCGTCAAGGTGCTGCGATCCCTGTTCTCCCGCGACGCCGTGGGTTTATTCGGCGACCGCGTGCATATCGCGACCGAGCACCCCGACCCCGACGCCGACCGCGCCAAGTCCGCCCTGCTGAGCGCCGCCCTGCCCGTCCAATCGGTGCAGGTCATCCCCCCGAGTCTGGAGGACGTGTTCGTTTCGATGCTGACGTTCAACCGCGAACCCAGGCAAGAAGGCCCGCGAGATGTCGAGAGTTCCCAATGACGAATCCCGAATGTCTTTTTGTGGAGTGCGGTAGCGCAGCTACCGCTTTCGCCGGGACGCGAGCCTCCCAGCCGACCAAAGCGGGAGCTGCGCTCCCGCACTCCACAAACAGCGAAGACCTGGCCTGCGGCTTTGCCGTTTCGCGAACCCCCGGCTGTTCCCCCGAGTTCCCGAGGTTCGCCCGTGACTGACGCCCCCCCACAACCCGCCGTCTCCGTCCGCGACCTCGAGCGCCGTTTCGGCCACTTCGTCGCCGTCAATCGCATCAGCTTCCAGGTCCGCCCCGGCGAGGTCTTCGGCTTCCTCGGCCCGAACGGCGCCGGCAAAAGCACCACCATCCGAATGCTCTGTGGCCTGCTCGCCCCGTCCGCCGGCGGCGGCTCCGTCGCCGGGTTCGACATTGCGAAACAACCCGAGAAGATCAAGACCCGCATCGGCTACATGAGCCAGAAGTTCTCGCTCTACGAGGACCTCACCGTTGAGGAGAACATCGACTTCTACTCCGGCATCTACCAGATCCCGAGTAGCCGGGCCGCCGAACGCAAAGCCTGGGTGCTGGACATGGCCGGCCTCCTCGACCATCGCCGGGCCAGGACATCCACGCTGTCCACGGGCTGGAAGCAGCGCCTCGCGCTCGGCTGCGCGATCCTGCACGAGCCGCCGATCGTGTTCCTCGACGAGCCGACCAGCGGCGTGGACCCCATTTCCCGGCGGCGGTTTTGGGAACTGATCTATGAGCTTTCCGACCGCGGCGTGACCGTGTTCGTCACCACGCACTACATGGACGAAGCCGAGTATTGCGACCGCCTGGCCCTGATCTACCGCGGC